>JACQRL010000386.1 GCA_016206485.1 Planctomycetota bacterium
CTGGCGCTGCAGGGGCTCTTTTTCTTTCACTTTTAGTTCTGATTGATGAAGGTGATGAGGTTTTAATTCCTGATCCGTACTTCCCGTTGTACGTATTTCTTGTAAGACTTTGCGGAGGCAACCCGATTTGTATAGATACATATAAAAATGGGTTTAAATTAGTTCCTGAGGATATTTTAAATTGCGGGAGCAAGAGGGTGAAGATTCTAATTTTCAATAATCCTGTAAACCCTACTGGTGTTGCTTACAGCGAAGCTGAGATAAAAGCGCTTGCTCAGGCATTGAACAAAAGAGGGTTATTTGTTGTGTCCGATGAGGTGTACAATAGTTTCATTTATGACTTTGAGCATGTTCCAATGATCAGATATGTTCGTGAAAATATTATTCACATCGGAGGATTTTCCAAGACGCTTGGTATCCCCGGCTGGAGACTCGGCTATGCAATTTCAGATGAGGAAACAGTTAGTTACATGACAACCTTTCAGCAGTTCACGTATACTTGCCCGAATAGTGTCGCGCAAAAGGCATGTATAAAAGGGCTGGAAGATAATAACATTATTGAAAAGGCGATAAAGGATGATTTCAGTTTCAAAAGAGATATGGCGTACACTATACTATCTGAAAAGTTCAAGGTTGTCAGGCCTCAGGGAGCTTTCTATATATACCCGCAGGCTCCGAATAACAATACGGACGAATTTATCAGCAAAGCGCTTGAACAAAACGTCATAATTGTCCCGGGTAAAACATTTTCACAGAAAAACACCCATTTTCGTATCTCTTATTCAATAGACAACAAAAAACTCGAAGAGGGATTAAAAAAGCTGGTTTCGGTTGTATAGAAAATATTTAGCTCTGTCTGACAGATTTTTACGACTTATTGATTGATCTGTCGCTAAAGCGCGAAATCTTACACTTTCATGTTTTTCTTCGACCTTTCGCGGTTTCAAAAAGATTCCCACCATTTTATTAAAGTTCCGCCTATTTATTTAAAATGAAATTTTGATTGGGTTTAAGTAATTAGATCTGTTGTGCGCAGATTTGTTGCCTGTATATTGTGATCTAAAGGAAAATCATTGCTTGTCCTGCATATTACCTCTGCAGAAATGCTTAGTTTGTCAGAAAACTGTATCAGAAATGTTTTTAGTGATCTCGTATCTTCCTTATCAGGATTTTCTGTAAATTTTATGTCTGCAATAAGCAGTTTTCCTCCTTTGTCGAGAACAACATCAACCTCATGTCCGTCTCTTGTCCTCCAGTACCATAGTGATGGTTTAATTCCATTATTGCACATTGAACGAATGATTTGTCCGATGACATAGGTTTCCCAAATATGCCCTTTAACCGGGCTTGATACAAACTGCTCACGGTTTTTTAGTCCAAGAAGATAGCACATTACTCCGGTATCAAGCATGTATATTTTAGGCGACCTGATCAGACGCTTCCCAAGGTTTTGGTAATAAGGTTCGAGAAGGAATATCTGATGTGATGCTTCAAGAACAGAAATCCATTCCCTCACAGTGCTAACGGCAATCCCAACATCTCTCGATAGCTCTGAAAATGAAAGTATTTGGCCGCTTCGGATGGCAACAGCCCTCATAAACCGCTCGAAATCTCTAAGTTTTGTTACGTTAAGAATATTTCTGACATCCCTTTCAAGATAAGTTACTATATAGCTCGAAATCCAAGTTTCATTCGAATGTGCCGAGTCTGTCCATAATGATGGATACCCTCCTGTTAACACAACATCAACGAGATCAAGTTTTCTTTTATTTGCCAAGCCTTCGAGTTCTTGATATGACAGAGACAATAAATTTAGTATAGCGCATCTTCCTGCGAGACTTTCTGATACACCTTCTATCATCAAGAAATGCTGAGATCCTGTAAGTAAAAATTGACCTACTTTTTTATTTCTGTCGATAGCCACCTTTAAGTACCTAAAAAGAGAGGGCGCATATTGGATTTCATCAATGATTACTGGTGTTTTTATATTACCGATGAAGGCGTCAGGTGTTCTTTCTGCTTTTTCTGCCTCTGACGGAACATCGAGTGTTATGTAATTTGCTTCTTGAAAAACGTGTTTGAGAATCGAAGTTTTTCCAGCCTGTCTTGGTCCGGTGACAAGCAGGACAGGAAAATCCCTTGAAATGTTGACTAGATGTGGCTCCAGAGCCCTTTTAATCCACATACGGAAATTTTACGCTATTATCGTAAAAATGTCAAATATATCTTACTTAGCAGTTTTCCATCACCCATGATTCTTTGGAGGCATAGAAACGGTTTGAGTTTTTTGAGGTAGGACTCACATGGCAATTTGGTTGTATTCTGTCCTTGATTTGTACACACTGTCTACTTTCCAGACATTTAAGAGCTAATGCAATAAGAGCGGTTTTATTCAACAATTTCACTGGGGTGTACTGCATCGCAGAAACTAAGTATGGCATTGGATTTGCCCTTAGATGGATATGTTTAATATGGAGGCAAAAATGAAGAGATTAATGTTGGGACTGGTAGTTGTTTTTATTGCTGGGAGTTTTGGAGATGCGCAGGGGGTAAGAGGAGGTGTCAGAGGTGGCGTTAGAGGTCGGACAACGGTAGGAGATTACATTACTTATAATGTTGATGATGGTTTATTCTTTAGCGGGACATTCGCTGGAAAACCACGTACAAACTCTTCACTTTTTAGGGGAA
>JACQRL010000351.1 GCA_016206485.1 Planctomycetota bacterium
ACAGGCTTTTTGAACTCAAGCTTCTTCTTGCCGGATGGGAGAATAAACCCGGAAAGCTCTTTGACTGTCGGGTAGATGCTCCTGAGCAAAGGGGCGGAACTCACTATTCTTTCAAACATTGCATAGATTTTCTTCCCAACATATGAACCCAATAAAATCCCCAGACTAAACACGATAAGAACCGCTACAACAAATCCTATTACGCTCCACAAAAAATCGCGTTGAGAATCCGGATTTATGATGCTTCTTAGAAGGCTGCCGATGGGATTCCCGACATTATTGTAGAGAAAAGCAATTGCATAATATACGATCGAAATTGTCAGGATGAATGGGAGCGAAAAAGCAAGTCCTTTAAAAAAAAACTTTTTCACCAGATGCTACTTCAAAATAGCCCTGATTTTCTCGATAAGCTGCTGTTTAGTGAACGGTTTCACTACATAGCTGTCAGCTTTTACTTTAATGGATGTCATGATATCTTCTTTTGTTCCTTGAGCGGTACAAAATATAACAGGAAGCTTGGATGTCTTTTCATTTTTCTTTATTTCTTCGCACAACTCAAAACCATCGCCATCAGGCAACCTTACGTCAAGAAGCACAAGATCTATTTTATCACCAGCAAGTCTCATCCTGGCAGTCCTGAGATCGCCCGCCTCAACTACATTAAAACCTTCGCTTTCAAGGAAATGCTTCTGGATAGTTCTTATCTTAGCGACATCCTCAACAACCAGCACCGTGTATTTATTTGAAGTGGTTGCAACATCATAAGCAGAATCCTTGTATGCCTTCGATATATCCTGAGAAGGATTTTTAGTCGCTTTTGAAAGCGCATTTTCCAGAAGAAACATCGGTATACAAAAGACAAAATTAGCGTTTTCATCCTTAACAAATTCTACCCAGATAAATTTAGGGTTCCCGAAATCATCAAGCGCTTCTTTTGTTAAATTTCCAAGCGCGGGCTCTCCGGTTTTATACTCCCTTTTTCCTGTGCTGTTGAGTGAAGCAGAAACAGCCTTGGAGACTTTAAGATGAAACTCCTTATCTTCCTGTTTAACATCGGTAAGAACGAAAATACAAGTATCATCATCAGGAAATGGAATCTTTACAAAAGATACTTTATCAACCTGCTGTTTTAAGTTATCAAATATGCCCTGCTGCGAGAGGATTTTCTGGCCGGAAAACGACAGGTTAGAAAGTTCTGCCGCAAGATTTATCGAAAGTCCCTCCAGAAAAATATTACGAAAAGCGCTTGTATGCGCTTCCTCACCGGACAATTTCAGAAGCGGCTTCATCGCTCTAACTATACATCTTACAATAACACTTGGCAAACTACTGTGTGAGTGGTTTTGTGAGATGAATTTTACTCGTTAATATAAAGCTCGATCGTGTCGCCATCTACAAGTTTATAGTCCCTCGAAACAAGAATACCCTGAGAATTCTCTTTATTAATCAGGCGCGCGTGTTTTAAATTACTTACAAAACCCTTTCCTAAATCCTTGGCGAAATCAACAACATCATTGCCTAACTTTAAAATAACAGGTTTGTTGTAATCTACGGCCTTTCCCTGAGGTTTGCAGTAAACTCTCATAATTTCCAGTCTCTGAAATATTGTCTTTTTCAGTTCTTCGATCATCCCATGATCATTGGCGCTCAATTTTAACGCCTTAACTGACGGATAAAATTCATTGAATACAGAAAAATTTTTCTCGAAATTAGATTTGTCCCATTTATTCGCTATGTAGAGCACTTTTGGAGCAAATTTTTCAGGTTCACTTCCACAAATACACAGATTTTTTTCAGATAACTTTGAATTTACGAGATCGAACTGATCTAAAACATCATCAGATGACGGATCAAATACATAGATTGACAAATCCGCCAGTTTAATAACAGAAGAAAGCCACTTATCCATAAAGTTGTGAAGGACAGGCGGGGTATCTACTATCTGTATCTGTATATTTTCAAACTTCATCATGCCTATCTTGTAGTCTCGTGTTGTGTATGGGAAATCTGAGATCTCAGTATCGACCCCTGTCAGCTGGGTGAATATGCTCGACTTGCCGGAATTGGCCGGACCAAAAAGTATTATCTGACCTGCTCCCTCTTTTGGTATATGAAAAACGAATCTGGATGCGCCTTTTTTTGAGCCCTGCATCTCTTTTTTGATCTTTGATATCTTGGATTTAAGTTCCTTCTGAACCTTTTCCGAACCTTTATGCTTTGGGACGATTGAAAGCAGCTCCTCATAAATAGCCAGCTTTTCATCGTCTGTGGAAGCCTGTTTAAGTCTCTCCTGCACTGAGAAATATTGAGGAGGTAAATTTGCTGGCATTCTTTAATTTATTAATATAATCTCACATTAATCAATAAAATGGAATATATAATAGTAGAATCAGTCACAGATTTCAGTCTTCAAGCCGATATTATAGGGAGGGAAAATTTAGCCCAGTACGTCACTTTTGATATAGGAGGGATAAATGGGTACGCTGACTAAGGTTTTTATTGTCATCAACTTCATCTTTGCCATTGTCATGTTTGCAGTCCAGACTGTTTTGTTTTCTCAGCGTGAAGACTGGAAATCGAGATGGATCGATGAAAGCAATAATCATCTCAAAACGATCACGATTAAGGACTCAGAAATCCAGTATTGGTTGAGAGAAAACCGAAGCAAAGATTCTTTCATAACTGATCTCAAAACAAATCTGCAGAGAATTGAAAGAGAGATGCAGACAAAGGATGCAGCCACACAGGAACTTCAGACACGTTTCAACCAATTACAGGCAACTTATGCGGGATTACAAAGCAGTTATGATGCGCTTTATAGGGAACTCGAATCGATCAGGTCAGAAAGAGAAAATTTACAAAGGGAATTAACACAGGCAACCAGTCAATTCAAAGAAATTGTTTCAAGACATGATACGAAGCAGCAGGATCTGCTGTTTTTACAAACGAAGTTTGAACAGATTTCAAAGGAGCTGGATTCAACCGAAGTCAGACTTCAGAGAATTGTAAAAGAAAAGAAAGAACTTCAAATGATACTTGATCAGCTCCAGCAATCAGGGATAATCGTTGATATACTGCCTACAAAATCGATAAAGGCAAAAGTCCAGCAATACAACAGCCAGTATAAGATTGCGACACTGAGCGCGGGTAAAGATCAGAATGTCAGGATCGGCGACAGATTTTCGATTTCAAGGGGCGAAAAATTTATTGCTTCAGGCAAAGTTACAGAAGTCGAAAAAGATTTCTGCTTTATGAAAATAGAATATACAAATATTTCTCAGGAGCCCGCGATAGGCGATGACGCTAACAATAAGATAATCACCCCGGGCACTTATAAAAACGAAGAAATACAAAAGTAACCGGCAATGGTATTCAAAAGAAAAAAGAAAGAAGAAAAGAAACTCGAAGAACAGCCAATAGAAGTTCAAAATACGCCGGCTGAAAGTCAGGAAGAGCACCAGACTTCCGGAGCTCAGATGATCATATCAGACAGCGGTACAACTGACAGCATATATACATTTTTGGTCATTTCATCCATAGCGGCATATATATTCACTATCATCCTTGCAGGTATGGAAGCGCACGACTTCTATGACGTAGCATTCTTCTTCTTTAAAAAGCAATAAAATACCGGATTCGGGATTTTAGAGGTCAGCAGTCAGAATTCAGAGGTTAGGGTTGAGCTCTCGAGCTGAGTATGCCGATTTTGAGGCAAATCAATCGATAATTCGTTAAGAATCTGCTATTTCAATGTTGTAAGATCGGCTTTATAATTGATATTTACAAATGGATTAAATATTTTACTCGCGCGATAGTTAATAATCTTTGAAGGCAGAACTTCAGTCAAACTGTGCAGCGTGCGTTCACCGATGCGGATCCTCTGCTTTATGATCCGAATTGCAGATTTATTATATAGAGCATACAGCATCTGAAGCTTCCCATCATATTTTGGGACAACTAATTTGACCCCCTTCTTTTTTCTGTAAAGATCCTTGATAACTCCAATATCGATACATGGCATATCGCACGCCAAAAAAAGCGCCCACTTATTTTTAACAGCCTTCAATCCTGTGATAATCCCGTAAGAAGCTGAATGACCTTTAAACTTATCGTAAATTATTTTCGCCCCCTTTAGTTTCAAACCGAAACGCTTTTTTGCGACTACGATAATTTCATTTGCAATACCGGAAAGCTCATTGATCTGCGACTGAATCAGCCATTCTCCGTTGATTTTTATCTTATGTTTATTGCCGCCGAAACGTGAGCCCTTCCCTCCGGCAAGAATACAGCACGAAAGCTTCATAACGCATGCTATAAGTTATGTGTTGCAAGTTTCAAGGTTATTGCGTTGTAAATGTCCACTCCTTACTGAATGCCTTCCCATCAACTTCGCATTCGACAAGCACCTTATACATAGTCTTAGATTTGAGAAATACCTTTGGCAGTATGCAGATTGTGGTAAAGTCTGGTCTTTCAGGATTGGAAGGTTTTTGTGGAGTGTGCAAGTAACAGTCGACCTGAGAACTTCCGTTCATCAGTTCGATCTTCTTCGCTACAACTTTATTTACGTTATAAAAGGTAATGGTTATGGGATAACCAAACATGACTTCATTCACACCCGGGACAGGATCAGGGAGTTCATCGTTTGAAAACCTGATTGAAACACCTTTCTGTCCATCATGAGGATATAATACCGATATCATTTCGCTGCTGGTTGTTTGGAAGCCTCCTCTTGCGTTTATACATACAGGTCTAAGGAAGGATGCGGTCTCATTGAAAACACCGACTCCAATAAGTTCAAGAAATGGGTTAAGCAAAGGAATGCGATGGTAGAATGTTCCTATGAGCTCATCGACTCCATCAGGAAGGCCCATGGCTGTAATCACGCTTTTTCTGGCGGCGTCATCCCCTTCAGGCGAATAATACTCATATTTCTTGTCTTCCGAGTGGTAATCTGCCAGCGTATTGAGCTTTTCATATTTTTTCTTGTCCATGTAATGCGAGTGGTACATGCATCCTTTCGATAAAGATGCTGAAAAGATAACGGGAGGAAAACCGGAGTTCGTTCTTATTTGATTTAATCTGTAAACGGTTTTTGCGAAGAGTGGCGCGTATTTCACCATCAAAGAATCACAGAACTGCTTGAAGTTTTCGGTGACTTTCTTGGCAAGTATCTCATCCATACCATTAAGCTGAGTGATAATAGCTGTATAATTTGGCGAATTGAAATCCTTCATACCTTTGACAGCAGTGGCAGTGTCGATAAGTCCCTCTTCAATATCAATATCTGAAAATGATTTTGAATAATCCAGGGCAATGATGCTTAATGTTATTTGCTTTAAAACATTGTCTTTTGTGCTTTCGGCATGGCTTAGGAGCTTTCTGAGATATTCAGCCTCGGGTTTCTCGTCAGAATTGTCCTTGTTCAATGCCGGCTTTTTTGTGATCCTTAATGAGTGGTTTTCCAGATTAAGAGTCATCGATGAATTGCTTTTTTCTCTAACCATTTTGTATGGGCCTATTCCCTCTAGAAAAGTTATTATCATTTTTTCCGATTCTTTGCCGTCAACCATGACAGCGCGCTCGAATGTAACTGCGTTATAATCCTTATTCTTGTAGTTTTCCTGCTTTTTCCCTTTGTACTGAATGTAATAGATGTATTCTCGTTTTTCTCCTTTACTTCCATTGTCGTGCAATTTAGTTTCCCATCTGTTTGAAGAATCGAGAATGAACGGATAGAACATGATTCCTAGGGGATAGTCGGCAGTGTATTTGTATCTCGATTCGGTGTCTTCGTATTTGTGCATTAGCAGTCCGACGGTTCCCTTGAACTCGCAGTAAAAACTTTCTTTGGATCCCTTTTTTGACAGAACGAGCACAAGGCAGTCATAATTTTTGTATTTGACTTTACGGTCGATTTTTAGCTCAACTTTTTCGTTGTTTTCATCTCTGTATTGCCATTTATTGCCGACTTCAAGCGGAAAGTAATCTGAGTAGCTCTGGATCAGGAAAAGCAGTAAAAAATTCATCTGTATGCTAGATTATATCGCCTAAAACAAAACGAATCCATATGTTCACCCTTTATATAATAATGACGATATATATACTTTTTATCTTTTTAATCCCAGCCCACCGCTTCAGCATAGTGAATCTGTCACAAATTGATACTTATCCATATTTTTTCTGTTGTATACCTATGATCAAATTATGGGGTTTTTATATAGCAGGATCTCTAATTATGCTTACGGGTATCCTTTTTGTGCTTACACAACTGACATTAGGCGAAAATAGAGCAAAATCAGGGTCAGTTAGTATTGTCAGTCTAGATGAAATGAAAAGATTTGTTGCAGATGGAAATATCACAGGGCTTCTTACAAAATACAACACCACCTTTATTCTAACAGAAAACTCTGTCATTGCACTACTAGGCGATAATTCATACAGGCTCGAAGAAGGGACAGCCATACTAAATCTGACTGAACAAAGTAGGAAACCGTTTGTGCTTAAAACATTAGTCGCTGATATAGAGACAAAAGAAGCTGTATTCCATGTTACGACTATGTACATTCCTATGAAAGCGATACTCGTTGCCACGCTTGATGGTTCTGTAACAGTACAGAATAAAGATTATTCCGAAGAAATTAAAAAAAATGAACTACTGGTTATCTCTGATGAGGGACCCTTATTTCACAGCAAATTCAGTGATCTCCATCAAATTAAAGAAAAAGTTGTATCAGTGGTTACCGAGCATAATTCTGATCAGCACAATAAATCCGTCTCAGAAAGTGCAAGCGAGATACTAACAAACCTGTTTATTGAAAATAAGCTCATCTACCAGGATAATCCTGATTCTGATAAGGAGTTTGCGCGCCTCGTAAAGGAGCTGCTGAAGATTGATTTCAACAGACTGTATGAAGAGATCAAAAAAGGAATCAATGCAGCGTCCGCAAGAAAAAACATAGATGTAGTACAATATCATGACTTACTATC
>JACQRL010000349.1 GCA_016206485.1 Planctomycetota bacterium
CATCAGAGCCCTTTATCCTGGGCAGCTGCTTCAGGGAGACGTTCATCTTCTGCAGGAACATCTTCTTGTCCTCATCGCTGAGCAGCTCATGCTTCGGCACAAAGCCGCTCTCAAAGATGTTTATCTCTTTCTTGTCATCTTCCTCTGTTTTCTTTTCTTTTGCCATTTGCGTCACCATTTAAGCAGCTCAATAATATCTAGTTCGTCATTACCTTTATAAGCCTTAATCCAGCTGGAACCTGGATATCTGCAGAATAGTTGTGAACGTTGAACAAGCTTCTCCATACTGTCGCAGGGATAAACGAAGTAACTTTTATAAACAGCTATATTTGGCACCGCGTCGCGGCTGCACGCAAAACATCGTTCTTAAGACTTCTTCTGCCAGCTCCCGCTTGCCTTCTTTTTTCCCTTCCTCCAGCGCAGCCCAGAACACAGTCCTGTATTTGTCCACTTCTGCTGGCGTGAGGTTTGGTGAGTTGACAGTGTCGTAAATTTTCGAAATTACCGCTAGCTCTCTGTAAAGCTGGTCGCCTTCATGCGCCTCGAGCATCAACTTCTTGAATTCTGCAAACTTCATAGCAACAACCAAAAATAGTTTTCATAAAATTATTTATAAGGTGGCAAGCCGCTTTTTTCCTTTGGCTGTTATCTCATAAGTTCCTCTCTCTATTCTGCGCAGATACCCTTTCTTCATTGTGTAATTTATTATGGACGAGGTGGCATTCTGGGGCCTGTTTATATGCACTGCTGCGTCAGCAAGGGTAAAGCTGTTCCTCTGATTTCCATACTCAAGAATTGATGTGCTGAGGGAACTGCTGGTTTTTGAGGAACCTTTTTCAGGACCATGCTCCTCTGCATAGCGTCTTCCTTCTCCGGTTATTCTATAAGTCGAGCCGCCAACATAATCCAACCTGCCCGCCTTCTTTAAATTGCTTAGGGTCCCGGAAACTTGGTTCATGGTCTTTCCGCTAAATTTTTTAATATCTTTTGCCGAGAACTCTTCTTCACCAACAGCATACAGCAATACTTGCAACGTGAAAGGAATTTCGTTGGAACTAGCTGTCGCGCCTTTTCTCCTGCCATGTTGCTGCCGGACTCCTGCAGAATAATTTACATTAAAGTACAGTTCGATATTGGCAGCCTGAAGCGCCTGCGGTATTTTAAGCATGTCATCGACTACTTTGCTGATATCTTTGGTTCTGGCGTTTCTGATTTCGAGGACAGTCACTTCGCCTTCCTTGTTTATTTTCGGTGTGCCTATTTTGGCAAGCGCAGCCATCGAGTGCTCAAATAGTTCTCTCTCCAGGCTTTTATAATCCTCATCAGAATTTAGCGGCAGCACCACAAGGAAATTATTTTCTTCCATTGCTGCTGGAATCAGTACGTGAAGAGAATCAGGTTTGTAGGTTCCCTTGGGTTTCTTCCTTTCAATGGATTCTACGTCTTCCTGTATTTTATCTGCTATGGGCGAAGCGCTCAGATATCTGAGAACTTCATCAAACTGTCCTGAATTAAGGAATGTTTCGTATTCCTCACACCTTTCTCTGAGCTTTTCCCGCAGGCCGCTTCTCGCGAATTCTTCTTTAACTTGTCTGACAAAATCCATGCTATCCGCCGGAAAGATGTATAACATTTGTCTATTTAAATCAGAGTCTTTCTTTGCGGGTCTTGTGACACTCGATGCGCGCTTTTTGTCAGTAGCACCTACAGAGTCCGTGACATTTTTTGGCGTTGGGATCTCGGGTTTTTTATCTCCGCTGCTCAATTTCGGGAAAGAAATTACTGAACCCTTGCCTGCTTCAAGTAGGCTCTCGTCTGCATCTTCTTCAACTCTGATGCCTTCTGGTCTGTACGGTCCTCTCTGCAATCTATTAAATGTGGCATCATTCACACGCCTTATGGGGCGTGCCCCCATTTGTGCTGAGGACGCAATGGTGATCTCTTTTATAATACCACCCTGCTTTAGCGCTATCTCCAGCTTGTAGGAGAGTGCAGCAGAAATCGGCGTATGCTCGGAGTCTAACCAGTCAGCGCCTCTTGCAGTGACCTGTCTTGTCAGCTTCTGGTTGTTTTTCGAGCCTTCCTCCTCCAGAAAATATATGTCAGTATTTTCTTCGGCGCCATAGAACTTGTGCCTGCCGTTCAGGTCTATTTCGCCTATGTATTTCTTGGTGAGAGCAGCCTGCTGTGGGTGCTGCGTCTGGGGGGATGTTGGCAGCGTTGCCGTGTCCTGTTGCGGTTCCTTCTCTTGCTTGTTTTTACTCTCACGCTTTCTGAACAGCTCCATCTCCTTGAAGCCTGCTTCGTTATCTAGCTTACTTAACGTCTCAATGACAGCTGTTGGCAGGTGGCGCAGCACATTGTCACGCCAGTCATTGCCCGTATTCTTGTTGAGAGCGATTCTATTGTTTTTAGTGAGAGCTGCATATTTGTATTCGCCTTCTTCCCTGTCCCAGCGCCTTGCTAAAGAATATTTTACGCCAAAAATAGTAACAGGTCCTAGTATTTTTTCATCGTCTTTATCAGGGAACACTCGGCAACCCTCCTGCTCCTGATATTAAATTTGCTGAAAGTTTTTTAAAGGCAAAATTCAAAAGTGGGCTCGACGGGAAGAGCTTTTGAAATTCGGGCAGATTTCAGAACGAGTTAAGTGGTTTGGCACGTTTGATGTGTCTTCGGTAAGTGGCAGTTTATTAGAGTTTTTAACTGGAAAATCTCATAACATTACACAACGAGTGTCATCAGCCCTTCTACATGAAATAGACCCTGTTCAGTCAAAGTCAAAAATCCTTTTTCTTCATTTACTAAATAAAGTTCTTCAAGAGCCTTTAATCCAATAAGAGACTCCTTACCAAAGTTTTCTTCGATTTCTTTTGTTGTCACTTTAGGGTTATATTTAGCAAGATATAGCAAAATGTCTATATTCTTATGCTGCAATAACGTAGTCTTTAAGTTTGCTGCATTAGAGTGCAGTCGTTTAAGGTCTTCTTGATTCATAGTCCCACCATATTTATTTGATTTTCAGTTATTAAATCTATCTATAGCCCAGCCTACGTTTCCAAGACTGGTATTTTGAGCCGTGCAAGCCTCTTTTCTGCGCTGTTTGTTTCTTTATTATAGTGGCTAATCTATACAATCTAAGTCTGGAAAAAATTAAAATAGTTTCTGGCAAGTCATTTTCTTTATAAGCGATTATTGTAGGAAAATCCTTCATGTATTCACTGGGATTATCTTTGAAGGCATCAAATTTGGCTTGCTCAATAAAAAAGATAGTTTTACCATGAAAAATATAGTTATCACGAAGATAATTTTGTTCTGTTATCGTTCCTTTTCCATCTCCATCGATAAAGACTATCAGTTGATGATTAATGCAGCAAGTTTCCAATATTTGTTCTTGGCTTAATCCACCTTTTTGCCTCATATCATAATATTTCTCAATGGTTTCCGCATAAAATCCATTTTTTAACAGCGTATTCTTTACAGTAACAAGCAACGTTTTCTTTTCTACGGTATACCAATCGCCAAGAACGAGTATTTTGAGGCTTCTAATTAGAATCAATAAGTCAGTTTCTTCTTTCTTCAGTTCTTTTCTAATCTTGTCGCCTATTTTTCTGAAGTCTGGAGAAGTATAATCTGGTATTTGCTCTTCCAATTTTTTCTTTGTCTCTTCAAAATAGTCTGTCATTAGTCACTCATTTTAAAAATATGTTTAAATATATGAAATCCCTCTGCAGCATTTGCAGTTGGAGTGGGCTCGACGGGATTCGAACCCGCGACACCCGGCTTAAAAGGCCGATGCTAGTGGCGTATGAAACGCTTTGCGTTTCTTGTACGCTACCAGGTTTCCCGCAATCCCTTATAACATTTGCGAAGCCCTCTGTTTCTTGGGGTTTGCAACTCGAAGTTAAGCTTCGCTTAACTTGAGTCTCCAAAAGACTTTCTTAAAATCTTTTGAGAGAAGACCTTCTTTACAAAGAAGGGATTTGCACTGAGCTACGAGCCCGTTTCTAACATTCTGTGCCCGCGCATTTATAAAAACCATCTCTTTGCGGGACGCCGGTAGATTTTGTGCCGGCAACGCGGGCACGGCACTTTCCCAGCGCCCGGCCGCACTCATGTAACTACTAGTTAGTTATAAATAGTAGTTACCTTTATATACTGCCACAAACATAGTTACTATTAAGTGGTAACAAATGCGCAGGATATACGGGGCAGTCGTCTGCAGTTCTGTGGACTCCATTATGAGGCATGTAGCAAAGCACGGACTGGCTGTAACCCCAGAAGAATATGTAGAAATTGGAGACAAGTTGAGTAGAGGCCATCAGGGTATATTTAGTGGACAGTACAATGGAAGAGGTTATACTGCTGTGGTTGATGGGAAGGTATGCAGACCAGGAGAAAATGGAAATACAGAAGTATACAGTCTTCTGAGAAGCTTAAGGCGCGGGGTAAAAAACTAATTCTAATGGCTCCTATGATCACTTCATTTATTGAAATAATAGACCGCAGCAAGTGTGGTTGCCGATGCGCCTGCGCCAAGAGCTGCCATAGCCGCCTTTGTATATCCGTTCCGGTTTCTAAGCCATTTTGGCAGTCTTTTGGATTCCTCTATGCCAGCCCAGTCCCTATAGGCATCGATGGCATACCCCGCAGGAATTCCTATAAAGAGCCCTGCAATACAGCCGGAAACAGTGCCTTTGACAATTTCATGCTGTCACGTATTCCAGAATAGAGGCTTCCAAACCCCAGATAAGTAATTCCAGCTGCGAGAAGGCGCGAATTCATGGAAATTTCGTTTGGCATATGCGCATACTGCGTCTC
>JACQRL010000350.1 GCA_016206485.1 Planctomycetota bacterium
CATCTGTATTATCTACAACCCAGGAATACATTTTTTTAAGTCCCGCATCCTTATCGATTCTTGGGCTCCACCCAACAGCATTTTGAATCGAAGACAAATCTGAAATATAGACCTTTTGATCTCCACTTCTTGCATCCGCAAATCCATATTTAAAATCAACCTTCAGTTCATCTTTCATAAAACTAATAAGCTCTACCAATGAAATGGAGTTATTCCTGCCTCCGCCTATGTTGTATGCATTTCCATTAACCTTTTCTATTTTATCAAATGCAGTGTAATAGAGTTCTGTGAGATCATCGACATGCAGAATATCTCTAACCTGTTTCCCGTTACCGTAAACAGTCAGCTGTTTATTTAAAACAGATGCTGCTATAAAAAACCATGCCACCCATCCCTGATCCTCTATTCCAAACTGGTTCTGTCCATAAATACAGGATTGTCTGAACACACATGTCTTAAGCCCATAGATTCTGGCATAATCGATAAAATACTGATCGGCGCACCCTTTAGAACAACCATAAGGAGAATGAAAATCCAGGTTAACATGCTCTGGAACCCCGTTAGGATAGTCTTTGAGCTCAAATCTGGTCTGGCTTTCCTTAATTTTTAACTGTTTGAGCGACCCATAAACCTTATTCGTAGATGAATTGAAAACGATCGTTTCGGGACTACAGTTTCTGACAGCTTCTAAGACATTGAAGCTCCCCATAGCATTAACTTGAAAATCAAAGACCGGGTCCTTTACTGATGAGGTGACTGCAACCTGACCTGCAAGATGCAGAAGAATGCTCGGTTTATTTTTACCTACTATATTTTTAAGACTATCAAGATCCCTTATATCATTCTTGAAAAATTCAAACTTAAGTCCGAGCTGTTTAGCAGAATCCAATTTATCTTTAGCTCCGACTCTGGATAAGTTATCAAGAATCAATACGTTAAAACCGCGTCTGCCAAAATATAAAGCCGTGTTGAAGCCGATAAATCCCAATCCGCCGGTTATCAAGACACTTTTACCCATTTTAACCAGTTATTGTATAAAGTTTCTTCAAAAATCTTTCTTTTTGTTTGATCATAGAAAAATTAGCATTTACAGTCTCAATAGCCTCTTTTGATAGTCTTTCAAACGCGCCCTGGCGCGTGAAAACACAGTAGATTGTTTCTGCGATGTTTTGAGGATCAAAGTTGACTGTATAACCATTCCCGTCATTCACTATAAGTTCTTCGGGTCCACCGCACTTAGTGATTACAGGAACGCACCCACATGCCATCGCCTCAAAAATTGCTATGCCCAATCCTTCCTGCCACGACGTCAAAAGAAAAACGCTTGATTTCCTATAATAATCGGCCAGTTCAGACCTTGATATGTATGGAATAGACACAATATTATTCTGAATATTAAGAGACCTGATCAAATTTTCATTTTCAGCAGTCAATTTATCCCCGATTAAATAAAGCTTAACATCCGAAAGTTTCAGATTGTTGACAAGATTTCCGATAACTTCGATAGCAAGTCTGACATTCTTTCTAGGATCACTGAATCTCGCCGCGAGAACAATTGAATGTGGCTCTCTATTTTCAGCAGGATAAAACAAATCCAGATCGATCGGCATATATAAAATATCGATAGGATTTGCAGGAGAGGAACGCTTCTCCAGCAAATTTTTAGTATATCTACTCAAAGTAAGGAGATGCGCACACCCAGATCCAACTATGTCATCCTCCATATTAAGGCAAACATCCCTATTAAATAAGTCGATAAGTCTACGGATCACATTATTATCCCTTCCTTTTAAGTCATCTAGATATGTAGTTGCAAACCAACCAATAAATCGTCTCCCTATTTTTTTAAACGGATATGCAGCAAGAGGGCAGCCGCTGACACTTAAGCAAACGTCAACTCCACTAACTGCTTCATCCCAAAATTTGCCGGATCTATATCTCATAAATTCAAATTCAGGTAGAGCTACACCAGCTTCATAGCAATCAATCCCATTATCACTAAATTTTCTTAGCTGCGGCTTTTTGAACGGGATTTTCCAGAATGGAACGGATAAATTCTGGTCTATTCTATATGGTTTATAATACGCCATTCTTATCGTAAAGCCTTCATCCCGTAGTATTTGAATAACAAAATCACGCATTGTCTTTACTCCACCATCCTGAGCGAAAATCGTTGAAATTAAAGCACTTTTATTCATTAGCTTTTGTAGGATTATACCTCGACTCTGCGCAATCTCATAAATAAAATCAGGCGATAATTTAAATTAATGCATAATAAAATAAAATTTTCTGTCATCATTGACTCCTTTAATCAAGCTAATTGGATAAAGGAAGCAATTAACAGTACTCTTGAACAATCTATCCCAACAGGTTCGTACGAAATAATAATAATTGATGATGGTTCAGGCGATCAGACTCCGTTTGAAGTAAATAATTACAAAGGGAGAATCCGCTATATATATAAAAAAAATCAGGGGCAGCTCTCCTGCTTTAATACAGCAGTTTTACTGAGCAAAGGTGAATATATCTCATTTCTTGATGCTGACGACTGGTGGACATCTGATAAACTGCAAAAAGTCGGGGATATTTTAGATAAAAACAGAGAGATTGTACTGGCAGTCCATGCATTTTACGATCATCACCAAACAACCGGCACGAATAGACTTATAACAGCAGACGTACCAGCTATATGGTTTATAAAAAACAGATATGATATGATCAGATATCTCGATGGAGTCCGAAAGTCAACAAGTCTCATCACATTCAGACGACAATTTTTAGAAATGCTGTTCCCGGTTAAAGAACGACAGGATTTTATAGCGGATGCATACATGACTTATTTAGCCCCATTCTTTGGAGCAATTGGATATATCAACACTCCATTGGCTCATTACCGTATTCATGATCAGAATTTATTCACTGTTCAAAGTAATGAAATACAAAGACAAATAAGGCGCTATCATCAAGGAAATGCAGTGAGCAAACTTATCAGGGAAAAAATCAAACATTTCAACCTTGATAAGGATTCGATACTCTACACTGCACTTTCACAGACACTCAACAGATATCTTTTCGAATTTAAACACGGCAACAGATTTGAATACCTGTCAATGAAATTAAGAACTACGGATCTTACAAAAAATGCCTTTAAGAAGTTTGTTATTTTCATCAAGAGTCTTTTGTCTCTTGTTATAAATTGATATGACTAACACAAAAAAACTATTATTTTGTCTCATCGGTTTTGTGCTTATATACAAC
>JACQRL010000411.1 GCA_016206485.1 Planctomycetota bacterium
AATGTATAGTATATTAATAATTTATTTCCGCGGATGACATGGAATGGATGGATGAATGAATGAATGAATGACTGGATGACTGAAAATAAAAGGAGGCGATCTGATGAAAAAGACGGCGATCTATGCGAGGGTTTCTACAAGGAGGCAGGCAGAAGAAGACAGAATAGAAAATCAGCTTAGAGACCTCAGGGAATACGCAAAACGCAACAGTTACGAAATCTATAAAGAATATATCGATAATGGATATTCGGGGGCGGTTTTTGACAGGCCGCAGCTTGGAGAGTTATTAAAAGATGCTGAGGATAAAAGGTTTGTTGCCCTAATAGTCTGGAAATTTGACAGATTTGGCAGGAGTTTGAGCCAGCTGATTGCTAGTCTCGAGCGTTTTCGCGATCTTGGCATCGATTTTATCTCTATAAAAGAAAATATCGATACATCCACTAAAATGGGGAAGGTTTTTTTCGGGATGATCGCGTTGATGGCGGAGTTTGAACGCGAGACTATACGTGAAAGAATTCAGGCAGGTATGAGACGTAAAAAAGAGGATGGGAAAAATTTCGGGCAAAAACCGAAACTGGAGGATATGGGAAAGGTATATGAACTGCGCAAGCAAAAGATGAGCGTGCGCCAGGTCGGAGGAATGGTTGGGTTGAGCCGAACGCGTATAAGCCAGCTTATGAAAGAAAAAGAAAATGTTTTCTCCCTTCTTCAGGCCGGCAGGTCTGTACGCGAGATCGCGATCCAGCTGAAAATCCAGGAGCGGCGCGCGGGAAAAATAGTTTCATATATCCGATCCCATATCTCCTCCCCCCTCTCATTCGATAGAATGCAACAGTGTACATTGTCTCAGTTGTCTCAGTTGTCGCAATTGTCCCAATTGTCGCAATGTACAGCGCATCAACACCCAACGCTGGAACATCCGACTTCTTCTCCCTCAATCTCGCAGCCCCCAACTTGTCCAGCAGACTCAAGTAAAGTTTCATATCTGCTTTCTTGACAACCCCCTTCTTTAAGGGTTGTCCAACGATGATGACGCAGCTGGACAACCAAATATTCTTACAACTAGTCAAGTCGCTAACACATGTTAAAAGCGAGCTATTTAGAGTCTGCTATTAAAGACAACTACACTCATGGCGCAGTCGCAGATTTTCTAAAAGATAAAATTAGAGATAACTCCCAGCTCTCAATCGTATCTGCTTATTTCACCATTTATGCGTTCGAGGCACTGAAAGAGCAGCTTTCTACTATCAACAACCTCAACTTTCTCTTCGGAGAACCAAGCTTCATCAAATCCATAGACCCGAGGAAAACTGACAAAAAATCATTCAAAATAGAAGACGAAGGACTGAAGCTTGCAAACCGGCTCGCGCAAAAAGCAATCGCCAAAGAATGCGCTGACTGGATAAAATCAAAGGTTTCAATCAAATCAATAAAACAATCAAACCTTCTTCACGGCAAAATGTATCACATATCAAACAGCGGAATCAATGACGCTATACTTGGCAGCTCAAACTTTACAGTCAGAGGCCTCGGTCTTGGCCAAGCAGGCAACAACATCGAACTAAACCTGATCGTAGACAGTAAACGAGACCGCCAGGATTTAAAAGCATGGTTCGATCAAATCTGGAGCAACGATTCGCTCGTTGAAGATGTAAAAGATCAGGTTTTAGAGTATCTGCAGCAGTTATACCAAAACTATGAACCGGAGTTTATATACTTCAAGACCCTCTTTCACATTTTTGAAGAATTTCTTCACAATCAGGACGCTGGCAGCCTGCTGGATCAAAATATCAAGATTGTCGATACCCAGATCTGGAAGGCGCTCTACGAATTTCAAAAAGATGGAGTAAAAGGCGCCATCAATAAAATACTCAAATACAACGGCTGTATCATCGCAGATAGCGTAGGTTTGGGTAAAACGTTCGAAGCCCTTGCTATTACAAAATACTTCGAACTCAGGAACGAACGAGTCCTGGTACTCTGCCCTAAAAGACTCCGCGAAAACTGGACAGTCTATCAAGCACAAAACAACAGCGAACTCAACCCGTTTTTAAAAGACCGTTTTGAATACACAGTACTCTCCCACACAGACCTCAGCAGAGATAACGGCAAATCCGGAGACATCGACCTGTCCACTATCAACTGGGGAAACTACAACCTTGTCGTAATAGACGAATCGCATCATTTCAGAAATAACCAGAAAGGCAAAAGAGATGAGGATGGCAGCATAATCAGGAAAAGCCGGTATGAAAAGCTCATGGATGATATCATTAAATCCGGAGTTAAAACCAAAGTACTTCTCTTATCAGCAACCCCTGTAAACAACAATCTCAAAGACCTTAGAAACCAGCTATACTTTTTAACTGGAGACAAGGATGACGCATTTGAAAGTTCTATAGGAATTCCAAGCCTTAAGGAGGCAATAAGGGTAGCTCAGCTCCAGTTCTCAGTCTGGGCTAAGAACGATCCCTCGAAAAGAAAAACCAAAGATCTTCTCGAAAGACTCAGCTCTGCATTCTTCAAACTTCTTGATGAGCTCACGATCGCGCGTTCAAGAGAACATATAAAACAATATTACAAATCAAGCATAGCCAAAATAGGAGGCTTCCCAGAACGATCAGCTCCAGTATCTATTTTCCCGGACATAGATCTTAAACAAACCTTCTCCTCATACGATGAACTCAATGATCAGATTTCAAACTATAAACTATCTCTGTTCAATCCTTCCAAATACATTCTTCGTGAACACACAGATAAATACCCGGCAAAAGTTGCCAGATTCACACAGAAAGACAGAGAGTCTCACCTGATCGGCATGATGAAAGTGAACTTTCTCAAACGGCTTGAAAGCTCTGTACACTCCTTTGCGGAAACCTTGAACAGGACCATAGAAAAAATAACCAAGCTGGAAGATAAAATTCGCAAGTTTAAAAATCTTGAAATAGATCTCGATGAGCTGACGCCTGATGATCTTGACGATGAAGATATACAAGATTTCCTCGAAGTCGGAGAAAAGTATCCCATCAAGCTGGCGCACCTTAAAATAGATGATTGGCTCAGCGATCTCAAAAAAGACAAGGACCAGCTCACAGACCTCTACAAACTTGCCGAAGAAATCACGCCTGTAAGAGACGCTAAACTGGCAAAACTCAAAGAACTAATAACAGACAAAGTACAAAACCCTACTACAGATAAAACCGGACGCCCAAACCGCAAAATCCTTCTATTCACCGCCTTTGCCGACACAGCGGTACACCTTTATAAAAATCTGCATGACTGGGCTAAAAAACTTGGCATCAATTCAGCGCTGGTAACGGGCGGCTCTGCGCAGAACCAGACAACATATGGCAAAAGCGATTTTAACAGCATACTTATAAACTTTTCACCTGTCTCAAAAAAACGCTCTGTCATGAAATCAATGTCTCAGGATTCTGAAATTGATCTGCTCATAGCTACAGACTGCATCTCTGAAGGGCAAAATTTACAGGACTGCGACTGCCTGATAAACTACGACATACACTGGAACCCCGTCAGGATTATCCAAAGGTTTGGGCGTATTGACCGTATAGGAAGCATCAACAAGTCCGTAAAACTCGTTAATTTTTGGCCTACCGCAGACCTAGACAAATACATTAAATCAAAAAGTAGAGTCGAGGCGCGCATGGCGCTCGTTGATATCACCGCTACAGCGGAAGAAAATATTCTGCAGGAAGAACTGGAACTTATTCAAGATGAGCTCAAATACAGGGACAAACAACTGCTGAGACTTCAAAAGGAAATCCTCGACCTCGAAGATTTTAAAGAAAGCGTAACGCTCAATGAATTCACCCTCGACGACTTTAGGATTGAGCTTAGTAATTATATTGAAAACAATCGTAAGAAGTTACGCGAGGCGCCTCTCGGTCTCTATGCCGTCGTTCCAACCGACCCCAAACATCAGGTAATATCTCCTGGAGTCATCTACTGCCTCAAACAAAAAGGAGACACAGACGGCACGGAGTCGGTCAACCCGCTTAAACCCTATTTTCTGGTGTATGTACATAACGACGGAGTTGTGAGATATACATTTACGCATCCAAAACAGATCCTCGAGATCTTTAGAATTCTCTGTAAAGAAAAAACCGTCCCATACGAAGAGCTCTGCAATCTGTTCGACAAAGAGACAAAAAATGGACATGATATGGGCTTTTATTCGAACATTCTCGAAAAAGCGGTCGCGTCTATCGAGAGCACATTCAAAAAACGAGCTCTGAGCGCTCTCCAGTCAGGCAGAAGCGCAGTCCTCATTGATGAAAACAAGCAAGTAGGCGAAACGACAGATTTTGAACTTATTACATGGCTTGTGATTAAATAATTATGCCCACGCCATTCGAAACTGATTTAAAAAAGAAAATTGAGGGCGCCCTTGAAGGTTTTAAGAGCGAATCTCTTCTTCAAACTTCTATGGCTCTCCTGGGAACCCTTGGATACAAAAGCAAGTTGAAAATTTCCCTGAGACCAAATAACTCCACGGGATTTCTTAACCAGTTCGGAGCAGGAAGAAATTTCAGCTCTGAACGCGCAAAAACATCTGACTGGAAGATAATAGAGTTTCTCTTTCAGATTACTAAAGATGAGATCAACTTCACTGCAAAGGCAGAAGATGACAAATTCGACGAGAAAAAAATAGAATCATATCTCTTTTTTGCCGTTGAACTCAAAAACAGTGAATATTCAAGGTCAGACCTTGTAGCTATAACCAGAGAAGTGAACAAGCTGTTTGACATGCCGGCTATGCTTATTTTCAAATACGGAGGTCTTCTCACTATATCAGTGATTGACAGGCGCCCGCATAGAAGAGAGGGATCAAAAGATGTTCTTGAAAAGGTCACGCTTATAAAAGATATAAGCTTTTTACAACCGCACCGCGGACATACCGAGATACTATATGACCTGTCGCTGAACAGACTCAGAGCAGGCAGAGATTTCAGCAGTTTTGGCCAACTTCATGATGCCTGGAAAAAAGTCCTCAGCAGTTCTGAACTCAATAAGAAATTTTACACTGAGGTTTCCTACTGGTATTTCTGGGCTCAACAGAAGGTCAAGTTCCCAAAAGACGCGGGGAAAAATGAAGAGGAAAGAAACTCGATCAGTCTGATAAGACTGATAACACGCCTGATTTTCGTCTGGTTCATAAAAGAAAAAGGATTGATTCCTTCAGAACTTTTTGAAGAGCAGAAACTCAAAGAAATTCTGAATTTCAAAGATCATGACAAAAGCGCCTACTACAAGGCAGTATTGCAGAATTTGTTTTTTGCATGCCTGAATACTGAGATGGATAAGCGGGAGTTCAGGAAAGAAAGTAAAAGCGGCGGAAGGGCCTCGGATTATATGGTCCATAACCGCTATCGTTACAGGAAATATTTTGACGATCCGGACAGGGCGTTGGAGCTTTTTAAATCGATACCGTTTGTCAATGGAGGCCTTTTCGAATGTCTTGACCGTAAAGATGATGAAAATGATAAAGAAATAAGGATTGACGGTTTTTCTGATACACCCATGAATCAGCCTTGTGTGCCGGATGAACTGTTTTTCCGCTCAGAACCATTAGAGGTAGATATAAGCGAGTTTTATGAGAACCAAAAGATAGTTGATGTCAGAGGCCTGATCGAAATTCTTAAAAGTTACAAATTTACGGTTGCCGAAAATACTCCTCTCGAAGAAGAAGTAGCGCTTGACCCAGAGCTTTTAGGAAAGGTATTTGAAAATCTTCTAGCGGCTTACAATCCTGAAACATCAACCACAGCCCGCAAGGCGACAGGATCATACTATACCCCCCGCGAGATTGTCGATTACATGGTCAACGAGTCCATACTGCTTTATCTTCAGACAAAACTTGGTCAGACAAATGACGCTGGAGATAAGCTTAGAACCCTGCTTTCACTCAAAGATGAAGTTCCAGCCCTCACGCAAAAGGAAGTAGAAACGTTGGTTAATGCTATTGACAGCATCAAGGTTATTGATCCTGCCTGCGGTTCAGGGGCATTCCTTATGGGAATACTCCACAAACTGGTGCATATTTTGAAGAAACTCGACCCGCGGAATCAGCTTTGGAAGGAAAAACAGCTGGCTAAATTAGATGACATGCAATATAAAGAACATCTGGAGAAAATACAGAGCAGCCCCGACGATTACGGAAGAAAGTTGGCTTTGATCCAAAGCTGTATATATGGGGTTGATATTCAGCCGATCGCTGTTCAGATAGCGAAGCTCAGATTTTTTATATCGCTGATCGTAGAGCAGGAAGTTGATGACAAAGAGCCAAATCGCGGGATTTTGGCCCTCCCAAATCTTGAAACAAAATTCGTCGCGGCTAACACATTGATCGGTATTGAAAGATCTGGACAACTGCTGGTTCAAGACCTTGTTATTGAACAGAAAAAGAAATCGCTTGCGGATGTCAGGAAAAGCCATTTTAACCCCCAAACCTACAAAACAAAAAAGAAATATCGTGACGAAGACAAAAAGCTTCGAAAAGAGATAAGTGATATTCTTAGGAAAAACGGCTGGTCTGACGAGACAGCTGCAAAACTTGCCGGCTGGGATCCATACGACCAAAACGCCTCTGCCGGTTTCTTCGATCCCGAGTGGATGTTCAATGTCAAAGACGGGTTTGATATTGTTATTTCAAATCCGCCATATAATGTTTTAGAAAATGCAGTAAATGATCAGGATCAACAACACCTCGTAGAACGTGTTCGCAAAAAGACCAGTGAATATATTTACTCACTCGGTGGAAAATTGAATCTCTACAGGCTTTTTATTGAAAGGGGATTTAGGATTACCAGAAAGAATGGAGCTCAAACATTTATCGTCCCAAGTACTATATTGGCAGATAAAAATACTGCGGGACTACGCAAAATGTTTTCTACTGATGGAGAAATGAAATTCTTTGTTGAAATACCAGAAAAGACACAAGTATTTGAGAATGTTACACAAGCAATAGCTATTTTTTCTATTCAAAAAAGGCACCGGAATAACAGATTCTTTTTATCTGTGAACTTAAAATCTAAGGTGTTACCTCCTGAAAACGTAGTTGAAGTAATATGGAAAGAAGTCGAATCAATTTCAGGATCAGATTTGTCAATTCCACTTATTTCACACCCGTCAGAATACCAGCTTTTGAAAAAGATCCACTCAAATAAGATTACACTTGGGAAATTTACAAAGATTGCTCAAGGTGACGTCAATTTAACAGTTCACAAAAAATACATAGTGGACAAGCCAACTCGGGTCTTGTTGGTACGTGGAGAACACATATCGCGGTTTAGGGTTGATTCATCTGATTTAAATAAGGAACGGCGGTGGATTGACTATGAGAGGATGAAAAAGGAACTTAATGACAAAAAAAATTCTATAATCGCCGAGGATTCTTCAAAGAAGCGAATTGTATGTCAAAACATTGCTAATATGGGGCTAAAGTTTCGAATCATACCTGCCATTATTCCTCCAAAAGTATTAGTAGGTCATTCTGCAGAATTTCTTTACCCACTCACTGCAAAATGGGAAATTGAGGCCATTTTAGGCATTCTAAGTTCCCAATTACTCAACTGGCGTTTTAAGAAAACAAGCACAAATAACCATGTGAACATTTATGAACTAGAGAATCTGCCAATTCCTAATCTCTCACTTGATGAACAAAACCCCATATCCAAACTTGTCGATAAAATCCTCGCCATCACCAAAGACAAGAATTATCCCACAAATCCACAGAAGCAGACCAAGGTCAAAGAATACGAACATCAAATCGACCAGATGGTTTATAAGCTGTATGGGCTGACAGAAGAAGAAATAAAAATAGTTGAGGGAAGTGCAAAATAACCTTAGGTAAACAAGAAATACTTTTATAAGGAGGTAAAATGAGTAAAAAAAGTTATTCAATGGATGATTCTTTGAAGATAGCAGAATTATTAGATGAACTAGTTAAAATTTTGCTTCTAAGTATTACAAACATTAATAGCGAGAAAAAACTGGACCCGTCTACTCTAATTGTTGAGTTGAACAAACGAGGGCTTGCACCTATACGAATAGCAGAATTACTTGGGACAACAACCAAAACCGTCAACCCTACATTGAGTAGAAGTAGAAAATCAAAGAAGAAATAAGAGATTCTTTTAATGTTGTACAAAGGTCAAAACTATAAGACGGCTTTTATTCTTGGTGCTGGTGCAACAAGAGGCGCAGTCAAACATAAAAGGATTAAAGCACCACTTAATAACGATTTTTTTAAGGTATCTGAATCTTTTGTACGAGCACAAGGCAGTAAGATTTTACGCAACCAATTTGATTCTCTAAAAAAAATCTTTTCTGATGAGATTCCTTTAAGATCTTTGCCACAAATGGAAGAGGCATTTAACATTTTATATATATCTAAAGACTTTCCTAAGATTTTTAGGAGAGCGCGTGGAAGACTGAGAACGTTTGGAAGCAGAGCTGAAATAGAGATATTTTTAAAGTTGATCTTTAGCATACTCACAACAATAGAAAATAAACTTGATAATCAAACATTGTACGATGAACTAGTAAAGCATTTAGTAGATAGAGATACGTTGATAACTTTAAATTACGATACTTTACTAGACTCAGCTCTTGTCTCGCAAGGTTGGAACTATAAAAAAGGTTATTGTATTGGAGGAATGAATAACAAATTTAGTGGATATCCAAAAAGGAGCACTTTTAACAATAGTTTAAACTCGGTAAAGCTTCTTAAATTACATGGTTCAATAAATTGGTATGTACGAGGCACTTATGATAACATCAGCAAAGTATTCAGTAGTAAACCTGTAAAAATAAAATACAAGAGATATAAAAAAGAAAGAAAGGGATACATCCGTCAAATTATTCCCCCAGTATATGGAAAGATGTTTGAGAATCCGCATTGGCAACAGATTTGGGATGAAGGATTTCGATCGTTGATTGATGCTGAAGTAGTTGTTGTTATAGGATGCTCCTTAGCTGATGCAGATTTTCATTTTAGATCCTTCCTGTACAAGGTAGTATCAGAGAGAAAACGAAAAGGTAATTCACTGAAAAAGATAGTTTTAGTAGACAAAGTTACGATAAGGAATAAGTGGAGAAGCATTTTCAAAGGTTGCTTTAAAAATAAGAAAAATGTCAAAGAATTTAAATCATTTGAAATGTTTATGCAAAGTTTAAAATGAAGAGGCACCTTTAGTAGTGTGCAATAGTAATGATCTGATCCAACATTTCAGTTGCCTATGAGAGGGAATGTTCGCCTTAAGTGGTGCTAAATTTCAGTGTTTTTTGATTTCATCCTTGGACTCGACTTGTGATTCTCCTGAAGATGAGAAGCTGTATCTGATTTTTGATAGCTCAGCAAGCAGTTGATCATTTTTTAGCAGTTTGATCTCGTTGTTTTTAAGGTGGATGTATGAAGGGGGAGACTCGCCTCAAAGTTCTGGCCTCGAGAAGGAAGCCATTATTATCACATCAGAAAGAAATAATCCAGCGGGACCTTTAGGATATTGTCATGAAGAGCTAGCGGATCATTACTGAAGACTATTCCGTAGTTGCACTTCACCTTTTGCATGGTACTGGTGAGTTGTTTAAGGCCTTTGTTGCCAATACCGACTTCTACCGCAATCTGCAGTTTATTTCCGATCTGAAGTATAAAATCCGCGCCGCCTTGTGAACTGTCATATGTTAGTGTCCCTGCCCCGGAAGCAATAAACTCACGATAAAGATGACCTCCAACAACATCTTCTAAGAGCTTGCCCTTTCTTGTCTGTAGAGTTTCAGTCTGCCCAGCGATATTAAACAAGGACATTCTTATAGCTGGGCTTACAAACAAATATTTTGGGGGCTTTCTTGCCTGACTGACTCTGGATCCGTAGGCCGGAATTCTTATTAAAAGTTCTGCCTGTTCCAGAACATCTAGAATGCTCGTGGTTGTGATGTAATTGATATCCAATAGCCCTGAGAGTTTTTTGATACTAATATTTTCTGACTCAGCAATGATAAACAAAAGCCTTTTTATTACATCAAGCGTAGAACTGTCAAACTTATTTATTTCCCTAAGATCTTTTTGAATTATTTTTTCAATCAGGTCTTTAATTTGTCCATAGACAATATGACTTTCGGTAGTTCTTAATGAGAATGGTAAACTTCCTGTTGTCATATACCCAGTGATATCTTTCCTGTCAACTTTAGACCAGTATTCATTAACCTTGACCTTTAACTTCTGTAATCCCTCATATATTTGCGAGGTGGGATGTTGTGAGTAGAGAACCTCTTTTATTCCATGTCTTGGGGCATCAGGCTGGGGTATATTGTTTTTAATCAACTCATATTCGATAAAACTCATTGGATAGAGTTTTTCTGTGATTGCTCTTCTCGCAACATCGGGAGTGCTTTGTAGGTGTACGGCTGATGACCCGCTGCAAAGCATAAAAATCCTTCTGGTTCTATCATAAAGCGACTTCAGAATCTGCGCCCATTTACTATCTACATGCACTTCATCTATTATGAGCAGCAGCGGTTTCTTCATATTCTCGAAGCTCTCGCCACGTAATTCCTCATAAGCCATCAAGAGCTCTGCTAAACTACAATCGAAATATCCACGAGGTTCATCCAAGGATATAAATAGGATCTCTATTTCTCCATTATCCCGCAAAGGAAGAAAATTGTAAAATATCTGAGATAATAGGGTGGTTTTCCCAACACCACGTAAGCCGGGTATTATAATCCATCTCTGGCTCGAAGGGGTTTTATTGAAAAAATCGCTGCAATATTTTTCTATTCTTGGAAATATGTATCGCTTTGGGTATTGCTTTCCCTTTTCATCCCGTATGTATTCGCTTAGCCTGGTTTTCGCCTGATAATAGAGATTTTGTAGATAATTTATCAGTTTTTCTTTCTTAGTTTCATCCATAAACAAAACCAACTCCTTATATATTATAATAT
>JACQRL010000025.1 GCA_016206485.1 Planctomycetota bacterium
CTTAAATTTTGTCTTGTCTATTATTCTCCAGCAATCTATTAAAGTAAAAGGGTTATGCGCTATGCAGCTGTCATCTATATCCTTGTATTCGGAATCAGATGTTGTCACAACACAAACTGCAGATTTTGACACGCACTCTTTCAGGTCTTTAGCATAATTAATTCTATTCCCTAACATACGTTTCGTTTCTTCCATTGCCAGCGGATCATAAACCCAGATATCGGCGGCGCCTTTTTTAAGCAGCTCCTGAATAATTCTTATTGCAGGAGATTCTTCAACTACCGGCGTATTCGGCTTATACGCAAGACCGATTATCGAGACTGAATTTGTCCCCTGATTTACCGAGTACTTAGATATTTTATCTATAATCCGTTTAATCTGCATATTATTTACCTGATCTGTAGCAACTGCGAGTTTCGGATCTACTCCATATTCTGCCGCAAAAGCTGAAAGCGCCCTATTATCTCTTGGGAAACATGGGCCGCCGAAGGGAAGTCCACCTTTCAGATAGAAAGGCGAGATTCTTTTATCTGCACCAAGCGCCTGAGTAATCGCATCAACATCGGCGCCGGGAATTGAATCGCATATGCTTGCAAGCGTATTCGCAAAGCTGATTTTCATTGTGATATACGCATTGAGGCTTATTTTGGCGATCTCCGCGCTTATTATCGACATTCTTGCAACGTGTGGCCTGCTGACGCAGGTTTTTTTATAAAGTTCTTCGAGCTGATCTCCGGTAACTTTACAATCTTCACCGATAAGTATTAAGTCAGGACTTAAAAAATCTTTTATGACGCTCCCAAGCGCGATGAACTCAGGATTATATGCGACCCTGAACCCTTTCATGTGGCGTCTTTCGCTGTGCTGTTCGATGAATGGTATGAGTTTTTTGTCAATCGCTCCCGGAGAAACTGTTGATGTTATCACAAAAAGATGGTCACTCTTACTTGAAGATCTCAACGTCTTAGCAAGCGATTCCAGGGCTGATTCCAAAAACTTATTTGAAAAAGATCCGTCAGGCTCGCTCGGAGTCGGCGTAATAAGAAATGTTGCATCCGTTTCTGTTATAAGTTGCGCTATATCAAGGGTAGCTCTTATGTTTTTTCTGTGTGAAGTAATGAGCTCCTGAAGCCCCGGCTCAACAACAGGTGCCTGACCGTTACTTAGTTTATCAACAACAGATTTGTTAATATCGTAACCCAGCACCTGATAGCCTTTTGAGGCAAAACAGGCCGCAGTGCAGGCTCCTAATTTACCTAATCCGACTACTGAGAGCATACTGACTATGCTTTGATTCTGCCTTCTTTCTTCAACTGTTCGTAGATCCAATAGTATGTTTTTTTCAACCCTTCTTCAAGACTGATCTTTGGTTCCCAGTTCAATATTTTTCTTATAAGTGTAATGTCCGCGTTTCTTCCGCGAACTCCCTGAGGCTTGGTAAGATCATATTTTTTTGTTATTTTTTTCTTTGCTATCTTGGCAACGATGTCGACCAGTTCATTTACTGTAATCATTCTATCCTGACCAAGATTAATGGGTTGGTGAAAATCGGACTGCATAAGCCTGTAAAGTCCTTCCACACAATCATCAACATAGCAGTATGAACGTGTCTGGAGCCCGTCTCCCCATACCTCTATCGTGTCCTCCTGTTTTGCGAGCGCTATTTTTCTGCAGATAGCAGCGGGAGACTTCTCACGCCCGCCATCGTACGTTCCCAATGGCCCAAAAATGTTGTGAAAGCGAACCGTATATGTTTTTAAACCATAATCTTCATTATAATGTCTGAAGGCTCGCTCGGCATAAAGTTTTTCCCACCCATATCCATCTTCGGCATCTGCAGGGTAAGCATCCACTTCTTTGAGCGGCTCGACATCCGCAATATGCTGCTTATACATCGGGTAGATACAGGCAGATGAAGTGTAAAGAATCTTTTTTATGCCGTTTTTATGTGAGGCTTCAAGCATTCCCAAATCCATCATTGTGTTATCGAATGTTATTTCAGCTTTGTTGCCTGTGATGAACCCGATGCCTCCCATATTGGCAGAAAGGTGATACACATTTTCCACGCCCTTTGTTACTTTAAAACAGTTATCAATCGATTTTAAGTCCAGTTTTTCGAATTCATCAGCAGCAGTCTTTTCATATTCCGGTTCCTTGATGTCAGCCCCTCTGACCCAATATCCTTTATTTTTCAGAAACTTAACCAGATGGTGCCCTATAAAACCGCCTGCTCCTGTCACTAAAACCCTTTTTTGTCCGGCCGGCATAAAATATATATACGAAAACTTATAATCTTTCAAAGCAATTTGTTTTGGCCTGATATTCTGGAGAAAAGGCCAAAATTCCACGATTGATCACGTATGCAAGAGGTTAAACCAACAACCAAAAAATCTGCTTAGTATATTGTAAGGATCACTACGCTGTCAAATATGATAATTTAGCGAGTTTGAGAGCCGCAGTAATTCCCAATATTTTTATGGAGGGTAGATGAAAGTTTTTGCAAAAATTTTGCTCTTTATCGCGATTGCAACCCCACTGATGTCCGGCGCAGATGGTATCTCAGGTTTCAATAATACTGAGCTGTCAAATGAAACCTTTGTTGTAAATGAATACACCACAAATGTCACTGATGGTGAGGAATTCACAACATCAACCAATACCAGCACAGCTATGTGGCCATGGTGGCCATCTCCGTATTGGATAGAAGCCTGGCTGATTCAACAGGGATGCATAAAGTTCGAAAAGGACGCTGCATCAGGAATAACATTTAAAATGATAGATTGTAACTGCATTGAAAAGCTCGTCGGAAAGGACAGTCCTATATTTAAAGCATATTGTGGATGGACCGATAGACCAATATATTAAACTCGGTTAAGTTTAGTTTAGCGCTTTTACAGCAACACCTTAAGATTTAGTTATTTGGGAAGAGCTCATCTCATGATGATTCTGCGAATCAGAAGCTTGACCGACTTCCACGCCAACATAAAATAATCTGTAGTGCGTCTCTATAATAGATTTTAAGTAAGGAGAATTTATGAAAAAATTAGTTGTCATTATCGCAACAGTAGTTGCAGTTTCCGGTATTGCAGCGCATGCTGTGACCAGATTTGTTGTAAATCAGGAATTCAAAAATGGAGTCAAGAAGGTTATTAAGGATTACTCCGCGTCTATAGTCGCTGTCAAATATACTGTCTCGGGAAACCCGCAACTCGCGCAGTTCGGAATAAATCCAAACCAGAATGTCAGTTCGGCAGGGATTGTAATAAGCGACGATGTCATCGTAACCAGAAGCCCAGACAACACAGGGCAGATGGCATTCATGATGCAGGGTCAGAGAGATCAGCAGTCAGGACCCAAGAATTACAAGGTTTTGCTGTCTGACGGGAAATTGCTTGATGCGGATTTCCTGATAAAAGATAAAGACTTTTCTCTGACCTTCTTAAAAGTAAAAAAAGAGTCATTGCAGAAAGAGCAGGTAAAACTGACTCCATTAAACTATACGACAAGCGCCAAGGCTGAGGCGGGAGATTTTGCTCTTGCGCTCAGAAGGATGAGCGAAAATCTCGGGTCAGCTCCGAGCGCAAGTTTAGTCATTATAGAATCTGAAATCACCAAACCTATTAAAGCTTACGGCGCAATGATCGGATGGGAGCTTGCGCCAATTTTCGATCTTACCGGAGCGCTTATCGGCTTCGCTACAACCTATCAGACGGGGGAAACAGGAGTCCAGCTTAGTGTCCAAAGCTTCCAAACACTGCTCGTTCCCTCAGAAACTCTGAAACCTATCTTCGAAAAGGCCAAGGAAGCAACACCTCAATCCAATGTTGAAGAAGAAACGGAAGAAGAAGAGGAAGAGAATGTTGAGGAGGAAGAAGATTAGAAGATTGTAGATCGTGGATCGTAGAGCGTAGAACTTATATTCCGGACCTCATTTCCTGAATCCTGGCTTCTGTGTTCTGACTGCTGACTCCTGATTCTGTTATCGGTTAAACCATTTTCTGTTACATGTTAATATAGTACTGTTTGTCGGTATCCGGCAACAGGTATGCCGGGAGTACTCACAATCGATTTACTTTAAGGAGGTAAAATGAAGCGCTTAACATTCCTGGTATTGCTCGCAGCAGTTTTTTCAGCTATTTTGTTGGGAAACGAAAAAGAGCTTGTTGAAGAAAAGTCGGCAGCTATTACTATTAATACCCCCGATTACTCGACAGTTTTATATGATCAGAATAATTACATTACTCAAAACAATAACTCTACAGCATCTTCATCAATAGGTCCGGGGTATGGGCTGCTTTGGGCTATGTGGTGGTCATATGCTGTTAAAATGGGATGTATAACACAGATGTCTCCTGATCTTCCGGTGCCGCTTATAGATTGCAATTGCCTTGAAAGAATCTTCGGCAGGGAGCATCCATTTTTTAAAAGATACTGCGGATGGATAAAAACCCCGCCTCCAATATTCTGAACAGTATTTAACTGCAATTGATCCGACGCCAAAATAGCCTGGGACCAAACAGACAAACAAATCTTTCAGTTTAGAGTTTGAATTTTTGTGATATTTGTAATTTCGTTGTACTTTGCCATTTGTCGATTGTTATTTTCCGATTCGTACATCAAAATGTTTGGACGGATCAGAAATACTTGTCTTTAATTTATTTGGATGATAATTGCGTTGCTTCTATAATCTGAATCCATGTATGATTTCGTGAAGCTTGCCGTAGACTGCGCAAAAACTGCAGGGGCTTCATATGCGGATGCAAGAATCGTTCTGTTGAAGTCTCAGGATATCTCTGTTAGAAATGGTGAGCTCAAATCATTTGAGCAGGCTGAGACTGAGGGAATCGGCATCCGTGTAATTGCAGATGGGGGTTGGGGTTTCGCATCAACAAGAGAGCTGACAAAAGATTCGATTCTGGAAACCGCGCATCAGGCAATAAAAACAGCGAGGGCAAGTTCTTCAATAAAGGGCGCTCCGGCGCAACTGGTAGCTGAAAATTTTCACACTGCAGAATGGAACGCTCCCTGCAAAATTGATCCGTTCAAAGTATCTACAGATAAAAAGATAAACGACATGATAAAGATCGATTCCGCCGTAAGAGAAGTCAAAGGAATAACTTTGAGTTCGGTCGTATTCAATTTTGTCAGGGAAGAAAAATATTTTGCAAGCTCGGAAGGATCGCTGATCAAACAGTGCAGAACAAAAACCGGAATGGGAACAGAGATGGGGGTTTTTGCGGATGGAGAATATCAATACAGAAGCTACCCGATTTGCTTTGGAGGACAATATTCGCTCGCAGGGTATGAACTTCTTGACCAGCTCGATTTTATCAAAAACGCGCCCATATGCGCGCAGCAAGCCGTCGAGCTGATCAAAGCCCCTGTATGCCCATCAGGCGAGATGGATCTTATTTTAGACTCAGACCAGCTTGCTCTCCAAGTGCATGAGTCGGTCGGGCACCCTATCGAACTCGATAGAGTGCTCGGAACAGAAGCAAACTTCGCCGGAATGAGTTTTCTCACGCTTGAAAAGCTTAATAACTTTAAATATGGCAGCGATAAAATGAATATCGTAGCGGATGCGAGGATAGAACATGGAGCGTCGATCGGAGCGTTCGGATTTGATGATGAAGGTGTTCCTGCGCAAAGAACAGATATAGTAAAAAATGGGGTGTTCACAGGATATCTTTCTTCGAGAGAAACAGCAAAGCAGATCGGGCTGACAAGATCAGGCGGGACGATGAGAGCTTCAGGATGGAACAGGCTTCCTCTGATAAGAATGACTCAGGTAAGCATTCTGCCGGGAGACAAAAAATTTAATGAACTTGTACAGGATATAAAAGACGGTGTATTCATGTCCACAAATAAATCATGGTCTATTGATGATAAAAGGCTTAATTTCCAGTTTGCATGTGAAATAGGCTGGCTGATTAAAAACGGAAAGATTGCAGGGATGGTTAAAAATCCTTCATACGCCGGGATCACTCCAGTCTTTTGGGGATCGCTTGACGCTGTGTGCGATGCGAATTACTGGAAGCTTTGGGGGATTCCTAACTGCGGAAAAGGTCAGCCGATGCAGTTAATGGATGTATCTCATGGAGCCGCCCCGGCCAGATTCAGGAAAATAAAGATTGGGGTTACAAAATAGCAGATGGTAGAAAGTAATCAGGAGTCAGAAGTAAGAAATCAGGAGATATGCGAAAAAGCGCTTAAGTTCTCAAAGGGTGTTGATGCAGCTGTGCGCGCAAAAACTATCAATCATTCACTCACAAGGTTTGCAAATAATATGATACATCAAAATGTTCAGGAGATTAATACTGAGATAACAATTTCTGTTCAATTAGATAATAAAGTCGCAAAGCTCTCTACTAACAAAACTGACGATGATTCACTGAAAACAGCCGTAAAGGAAGCTATAGAACTTGCAAAGGTTCAGATGCCTATTGTTGATCTTCCAGATCTGCCATCAGGACTTATATACAACAAGATCAGTAGGTTTGACACAGAGACAGCTGAATGCGAGCCGAATCAACGGGCTGTCGAAACCGGGAAAGCTGTAGAAATTGCAAAAAAGCATGGGCTCAACAGCGCCGGATTTGTCGAGACTATGACATATTCCCTTGCATACATGAACAGTTGTGGAGCATCCGCGTCGCACAGCGAAACATTTGCGAACTTCTCAATGACGGCAATCGGGCCAAACTCTTCAGGATGGGCTCAGTCCGCCTCTAGCAGGATAGGCAGAATCGATTTCGTACAAAAAGCCGAGATTGCCTCAAAAAAAGCAGTTGACGGTATAAATCCTCAGGAAATTCCGCCGGGAAAATATACTGTTGTGCTTGAACCGCATGCGGTCTCAGATATTCTTCAATATCTGATCTGGGCTTTCAACGGACTTGAAGCCTATGAAAAGCGAAGCTATTTTACAGACAAGATTGGAAGTAAGCTGTTCGGAGAAAATATTCAGCTTTATGATAATGTGTATAATCAGTTACAGATCGGAGCGCCTTTCGGAGATGATGGCATCCCACGTGAAACCTTACCGCTCGTTGAGAAAGGAGTTGTGAAAAATTTAGCTTATGATATTCTCACTGCAAAGCGCGCGGGAAAAAAGCCGACAGGACAAGGAATGACGCCGCCACATTCTCTCGGAGCATTCCCTTCAAATGCTGTGATGCAGGGAGCAAATAACAGCACAGAGCAATTGATACACAGTACTGAAAGCGGAGTTCTCGTTACACATTTTTGGTATATACGGTATATAGACTACACAAAACTTACCATAACCGGAATGACCCGTGACGGGACATTTTTAATTAACAACGGAAAGATCAAGTATCCAATCAGAAATATGAGATTTAATATCTCCATCCCTGAACTTCTCAATAATATCGAGCTCTTTGGCATCGAAGCACTTGCAGGAAATATAGGCATAGAAGCTGTTCCTGTAGTCGTCCCTGCACTCAAAGCGCGCAACTTCAATTTTGTCAGCAGCACAAGCCATTAATTCGTTAAAGATTTTCCAGACACAAATTGATAGCATTCTTAATTCTAAATCCTAAATTCTTAATTTAAGGGCGGGGTGTGGCGCAGTCTGGTTCAGCGCGCTTGCTTTGGGAGCAAGAGGCCCTGGGTTCAAATCCCAGCGCCCCGATTCCAATGGTATATTCCGGGCACATCC
>JACQRL010000026.1 GCA_016206485.1 Planctomycetota bacterium
CCTTGATTTAACCAATTAAGCAATTAGAATAAATTAATAAGAAATCCTGTAAAGGTCAAGGAATATTGTGATAGACAGATTTTTCTGTGTTTCCCAGTGATTACAGAATTATTTCTGTATAATTATAAGTTATCTATGAAATAATTAAACACAACACAAATTAATGAAGAGATTATACCGCGAGCATGATTTGAGGGCTGAAGTGGGAAAGCCATACATAGACATGTTGGATTTATGGACGACATGCTCTCGAGAGAACATCGGGCTTCCTATTGAAATACTAGTTTTAGATAGACGAGAACATCCCAAATTTAAAGATTTTAGTGGTCTCCTTAATTCAGCCCTGCCCGAAGTGATTAATGGAGAAATAAAATTGATCGTATATTTAGAGACTATCAATCCCATAGATTATCAACTGATGTCCCATGAAATTGGTCACTGGATTTTAAATTTAAGGGGTTTTAAAACTGTACGTATTAAGGAGGCTTCATTTATTGGTAGTTTAATAAATTCATTAGCTCACCACAGACCATTATATGAATTGCAGCAATCATTGAAAATTGATCCGCAAGATTCAATTGATCAACGTGCTCGTGACTACATTTTATTATTTGGCGAGCGCGACAATTCAGATGATAACAATTCCCGTATAGCTGATGCTCTTATGCTTTCAGATATTTTACTGTCATGTTCCTCATCAATAGGACTTGAGCTTAATGAAACTACAGCGAGGAATTATCCGCTGACAAAACAATTCTCCGATATAATCGTAGAAACAGCATCCTATTATAATCTACACGAGCGGGAGAGTAATTTGAAGTTTGTCAGAATGCTGTATAAGAACCTTAAACTAAAGAATGATTGGAATATTGTAAATAACCTATATGAACTAAGATCACTGTCGAAAAAAGTATGATCACTACAAAAGCATATAGCAACTCACCGTCTCTCACATATTTACAAATAAAATGAACGATACCCAAAATAAATTTTACAAGTATTATTTTGCGCCCGCACATGGAAGAATCTTTCCCCAGGCAATCGAAATAGCTGAATTGGCCCATAAACATGAAGTATTTGATGATAGCGGTATTTGTCATGTAGTTACCTTCACTGAGGATCAACTCGACTTGATGGCATCTTTCTATAATATCGCCAGAAATTTACTTCCTCCTCAGGGCATGCATTTTAAAGAGGGCATCCTTGCTAGGTTGGAAATTCAAAGGAAACTTGAAAAAGAAGGATATATTTCATCCAATGGAAAGAAGCCTGAAGAATACGTGCTTAAATACATTGATATAAAGAAACTGATAGATGTGCAACGTTATTACGAAGCCGTTGAAAAGTATTATCAATTCTTAGGTGCTAACGCTTATGGGGAACTTCATGACGAATTAATTTACCTTAAGCGTCTTGGCAATATTCATTTGTCAGGTAGAGATCTTTTGTTTTTCAGACCAGAGTCGGATCGCAGTGATCTTGTACGATCCAATATTTCAGAATATTGCCGTTACATTAATAAGGTTATCGAAGACTATAAAGAAAAAGGCTTACAGTTACCGCTTGATACATTAAAGAAAACAACTTTTACTGTTGCGGAATTGGATAAACCAATTACCATTGTTTTTTTAAGAGATGGTAGGATCGAAAAAAAAGAAGTTTCAAAACTCGATTGGCAATACTCTACTTTTATTCGTGCTGGCAGATTGTTCGACAAATATATCGATCAGGTGAAGTCATGCAATATTCTAGAGGAAAAGAAATATAATCCCAAATATTTTCGTTTATGGACAACTTACTCACCAATTTTATTCAAAACTGAAGTTTTAGATAGAGGGTACTACCTCGTAAATATAGATATTTATAAACACAAGAATTGGCGAGGCAGTAAAAGAGAACCGGATTTCACAACGTTTACATCAATTCATGAAATTGCAAAAGATACAATTGGAGCGAGCACCATGGAGTTTACTGGTTATTCTCACAAAATAAACGACCAAATATTCTATGAGATTAACTTGCTGAGAGATAATAGGGAAAGACAAATAATTGGTAATGAATTTCTTGATGTAATTGATGACATATTGCGAGAATCAGAAAACATTTTACGTGAAAACCATGGACTCCCCAAAATAGGAGAGGGATGGATATCCGAAATGACTCTGTTTAAGCTTATTGAATCAGTCTTCCCTGATGCCCAACATCATGTTAGTCCAGCGTGGCTTACGCCTCAGCATCTCGATATTTTTGTGCACTCAAAGGAACTTGCTTTTGAATACCAAGGGAAACAACATTATGAAGCCATTGACTTTTTTGGCGGTGAAGATTCATTTGAGAAAAGAAAACAACTTGACGATTTAAAAATGAAGAAGTGTAAATCCAATGAAGTCATTTTAATACATTGGAGATATGATGAACCAATCACCAAGGATGTACTTGATATAAAACTGTCAGGCATAAAAATCAGAAAAGACAACAATTAAATCGAGGCGACAGTGAATAGCCACTGTCCTTTTTTTACAAAGCTGGAATTTGAAGGGGTGAGATTATCTCGACTTCCCAACTTCACATTTTCTCAGCTTCTGCCTTTCTTC
>JACQRL010000356.1 GCA_016206485.1 Planctomycetota bacterium
AAAGATTCATAAAATAAAAATGATTTCTGAAAGTTATCCTGCCAAGATGTTAGGAAATTTTGAATGTAATGATGAAATGTTAAACTGGCTTTGGAAGTCGTGCGTTGAAACAGCCCATTTATGTATTTATGACAGATTCATGGATAATCCCTTCAGAGAAAGAAGGGAATATACCGGGGATGTAACAAATATTCTTCATGCAATCTATGCCGGATATGGAGACCTGGATATAATCAGGAAATATTTTAAAGATGTGAAGAATGGATGTACGCCTTACGGGATGATACCTTCTGCTGTTTTAGGACAGAAAAGAGAACCGAACCGTCTGTTCATTGATGGAGGCATATTTATCTTGAGGTTATGGGAACACTACGAACTTTTTGGAGATAAAGAAATCCTTGAAGATATGTTCCAGATGACATATACTTTTGTAAAGCATCTTGAAGGATATACTGATAGACATGGTCTGATAGGCAAAGTTTCATACCCGGTATTCATTGATTGGACTGATATTAATTTAAGAGGTAATGCCCTATGTATAAATGCAATATTTGCACAGTCAATGAAAATAATATCTCAGACTGCTGAACTCTTGGGTAAGCCAGATATCTCAAGAGAATATATGGAAAAGTCCAGGAATCTCTCAAAGATAATATCCATGGTATTTTGGGATGAAAAAAGAGGAGTATTTGTTGATGCAGTGATAAATGGAGTAAAATCTGAGCATGTGAGTGAACACGCTAACTTTTTAATGATTCTCTTCGGATTTGCAAATAATAAACAAACAAGGTCAATAATTAAATTCTTGCATAAATTATCACTCAATGTTGGACAACTTGAACCTCTCTTTTACTGGGCATCAGAGGCTCTTTTCAAGGTAGGCGAAGGTAAATTGGCATTGGATATGATGAGACATCGCTATGGAAGGATCCGGAAACAGGGTCTTGATACAATAAGTGAATTATGGAATCTCTATGGTGAGAGGTATACAGGGAGGTGGCGCTCACGTGACAGTCGCTCAGCGGTTCAGTCTGGTGGGGTGAGCCCGTCCTATTTTCTGAGCAGATATATTTTGGGGATCTCAGCATCCAAGCCTGGTTTTGAGGAAGTATTGATATCTCCTCAGTTATGTGGCTTGAGGTCGGCAAGAGGCAATTGGCCTTCACCTAAGGGAAATATTAACGTTGAGTGGAAAAAAACAAAGGATGCGTTTAATCTGAAGTGCCAATTACCGGATAAGCTAAAAGGTAAATTGGTTTTACCTTTGGAAATTATCCAGTCCAAGACGCTTAAAATAAACGGTTGCGAAGTAGATATCAAAAAGATAGATAAATACATTCAAGTATCAAAGCACACTGAAGTGGAAGCGTCTCATTAAGAATTATATGATAATGGTTAATTATAGGCAGAATAGAGAAGTAAATAAATCACAGTCGGCGCGGGTGCACAATCAAGGAGGATATCGTGAGTAGCGAACTAACATCAAAAGAGCGGGTCGCCAACGTTCTGAAATGCCGCAGAGTTGACCGGCAGCCTCATTTCGACATCCTACGCAGTGATGCTGTGATAGAACATTTTGCCGGGGAAAAGTTAACCCATGAAAACGCATACCGGGTTACGCGGGTTGCTGCTGCCCGGGCACTAGATGCTACGAGGGGGGTCCCCAAGCTTCCTGTTCCCGAGCATGAGGAGGTTCTGCCAGATGGCAGGAAGGTTAGATACGAGCGATGGACCCGCTGGGTAGAACCTAAGAAATACGGCGATGTCAAGGAGTACGCCCGGGAGAAGCAACGATTGCTTTCCGGCTCAAAATTCGATGGAACCGAACTGTTGTCCATCAAGCATTTTTTCAATGAATATGTACGCTGTCAGCGTGAGTATTTTCAGAACATCGCTTTTTTCTGGGTCCTTGGGGCACAGTCTAGAAAGCAATTCGGTGTCGATGTCCCGAATATTGGCGGTAACCTCCTCTCAGAGATCTACGGTGAATTGGGGATAGAGCAATTCTCCTTTTTCTTATACGATGATAAGCAGATATTCCTGGATTTGTTTGATTATTATACGAAAAGGGCTATCATAGCGGTAGAGATGATCCCTGAAGAGGATAAGCCATTCGGGATTCTGATTGCAGACGACCTGGCGTTCAAATCAGGGCCCATTCTCCCGCCGGCATTCTTTGAGCAAGAATACTTCGGACGTCTCCAGCGTATCGTGGAAGCAATACATCGCAGGGGGATATATGTTATGTTTCACTCCGATGGAAACCTGAATAAACTCCTTGACGGCTTGGTTAGCACCGGCATTGATATGCTTAATCCGATAGAGATTCTTGCCGGTATGGACGTAGGCGATATCCATAAACGTTACCCCGGGCTGGTGATGGCGGGTGGCATTGACGTTAGTCAACTTCTTGCATTCGGTTCACCGTTACAGGTAAAGGATGCGGTGTGCAAGGCTATAAATGATGCGGAGGGCAGGATTCTGATTGGATCGACGACTGAGATACATAACGGTGTGCCACTTAAGAACTTCTTGGCTTTGCAGGAGGCATTACTTACCACATAGCGAAGGTATGGAGTTTTCCGGGAATATTATTCTTAAGTTGAATTTAACAAAAGTTGATTGAGATGAATAATACAACCAAACAAAAGATATGCCTTGTGCCTCATTTTCACTATGATGTGGCGTATGATAAGACTTACGAGGCTTATCTTGAAATCGCCTTGACTGACATGATAGAGATGTTTAATATTATGGACAGATACAAGGAATACCGGTTTCTTTTAGAGCAAGTTATTATGCTTAAGGAATTCTGGGAAAGATTTCCTGAATATCGCAGCAGGTTGAAAAGGCTTGTTGAAGAAGGCAGAGTAGAGATAGGACCGGGGATGTTTGTAATGCCTGATATGAACTTAATCAGTGGAGAGTCACTCATAAGACAGAGTGAGGTCGGTAGAAAGTGGCTAATCAAAATTTGGGACAGTCCCGATTCTACGACTTCGTTTCACTCAGTCCGTAAATCTGGGACAGTCCCTATAACCTGCTGGATAGCAGACTGTTGGGGACACCATGCCCAAATACCGCAAATTCTTAAGAAGTGTGGATATAGATATTATGCTTTCTCAAGGGCGATGCGTTTAGATAAAACAGAAAAAAGTGAATTTTTCTGGGAAGGACTTGATGGGACAAAAATTTTAACACACTGGATGCCAATAGGTTACAATGCTATTGTCTTTAGCGGGTTTACGTTCCTCCCAAGTTCTGAAGAAGATGCGCTTCGTGGCATAAGGGGTTTATCTCGTGATGAATTTGACCTCAAGAGATTATCCGATGTTACACAGAAATTAGCAGAATTTTCTTCTGGTGATGTGATACTATTGCCAAATGGGAGTGATTTTACCCGTCCACAAGCAGGTGCCCTCTTATTAATGAGGGAATGGAAGAAGCGTAATCCTGACAAGGAGATGAGATTTTCTCTTGCGTCAGAGGTTTTTGGCATATGGGAGAAAAATAGAGATGGTATTCCGACAGTATCTTGTGATTTCAATCCTGCATTTCAAGGGACATATTGTAGTAGAATAGATATAAAACAGGCGAATCGTTTCTTAGAAAACCAGATTGATATGGCAGAAAGGTTACTAAGTCTTATCTTCCTAAGAGATACCAGTGCATTATGTTATAAACTTGAAGAAGCAATTGAAATAATGCTTTATAACCAGTTCCACGATATTATCTGCGGGAGTATAATTGATGAGTCGTATGAAGATACTGTAAAAAAATACAAAAGGTCAAAAGGACTTGTTAGTGAGATAATAGAGAGATGTCTGGATGAGTTTATGGCAACAAATTCAAAACATGAAAATAATTTAGACCTCTTGGTATTCAATCCATTGGGCTGGGTGAGAAAAGATATAGCACTGGCAATGATAAGTTTTAGTCAGGATGGAATAAAAGGTATAAAAATGAAAGATAAAAATGGAAAGGAAGTCCCAACTCAGATTGTGGCAAGAAAGGAAGTCTTGCGAAAAGACACCCTATATTATACAGAATTTACTTTCGTTATACCAGTAGATATTTCTTTGGGATATACTACATATAAAGTAAAATTGCTTGAGAAAGAAAATAAGACTTCCCACACTTTATTGAAGGCTAATAAGGATATGATAGAAAACAAAGTTTACAGGCTTAAAATTTCAAATAGTGGCAATATCAAAAGCCTCATTCATAAGGAAAGTGGTGAAGAGTTTATTGATTCAACAAAACCATATTTTAATGATTTAATATTCCAGATAGACCAAGGTGACTTCTGGGAATATTATGAAGCGCCACTGGATGAAAATATGAGGACAACACGGACTTATCCAGACCCGTATCCTTTAGGTGAGCAGGTAAGAGATAGAAGGGCAGTATTCAGCCATCAGTCGCCGCAGAAGGTTGAGATTATAGAGAAAGGACCTGTCAGGTTAACTGTGAAAGTAGAGGGTAAGGTAAATTTCTGGGCATCCACATGGGAGTATGTCCAATATATCTATCTTTATGATAGTATCAGACGTATAGACTTTCGCACAGAATTTGTTCCTTCTGGCAAGCATTACAGGTTACGGATTGCATTCCCCACCAATATAAAAAATGGTATAATACGTTATGAGATACCTTTTGGTATTCAGGAGCGACCCGAAGGAGAATATCCTGCTCTGAACTGGGTAGATTATCAGGATGATAAAAAGGGTATATGTCTTATAAACCGGGGTTTACCAGGCAATAATGTAACTGATGGAGTAATGATGCTCTCCTTGTTCCGTGCAGTTGACATGGGTCCTGGCAAAGAGAAATGTGAGACAGGTTATGGAGAAGGTAGAAAACATGTCTTTGAATACAGCATAGTTCCCTTTATTAAAAAAGATGAGCCATACCTTCCGTGGCGTTATGGATATGAATTCAATCAGCCAGTGGTAACCCGTATGGGGAAGTTAAAGAAAAATTCTTATTTAGAAGAGGGATCTATTTTAATAAATCCGGTGAATGTGGTTATTTCTTCAATAAAAAGATTCAAAGATGGAATTTTGATAAGGCTCTACGAAGCAGAAGGTAGAAAGACAGAGTTTGAAATAAGATTTCCGGATGGTTTTTTGAATATATATGAAACAAACTGTCTGGGAGAAAATCAAGTTAAGCACAAGTCCAGCAAAGGGATATTGAAGGGTACAATCGCTCCTTTTGAAATAAGGACATTCTATCTGTTAAGATGAAACCTTCTGAGATACAAATAACAAGAGAAAATAGGACGGACTCCGATGAGCCATAGAGAACAGCAGAATAACGAGTGGTTAGGTGGTGTGGTGGTGCCTGTGGATTGTAACAAACTTAGCATGTCTCCCTGGACCCATGCAGACAAGCGAAATGAAACAGAGGTGAGTCAGATTATTGTTAGAGTCAAACAGACTCATTCAAAAAAGATAGTTATAAATACTGATAGGAGTAGAATGGAAAAATGAGAAAACACCGTCTCGCAGTTATCGGGTGCGGGGCTATGGCTCAGAGCATTCATCTTCCAAACGTACAGAATAACCCCAGGATAGACCTTGTCTGTACCTGTGATATTAATGGTACTGTCGCTGCAGAGTGTGCAAGGAGGTTCCATGCACAGCGTGCAGAAACAGACTGGCGAAAGGTGGTTGAATCAAAGGATGTGGACATAATTGTCCTTGCAACGCATCACAACCTTAGGGGTGAGATTATCATTCCGGCACTTCGCGCTAAAAAGGCAGTGTACACAGAAAAGCCTCTTGCACCTTCAAGGGAGGAGATGCTGGAGATTGTACGTGCAAGCAGAGAGACGAAAGTCCCTGTCTGTGTAGGACATAACCGCCGTTCAAGCCCTGCGATTCTGGAGTTCAAGCGGCTTCTGGATAAAGCCTTTGTAGTTCGCCGGGTATCAGTACCTTCAATCAGTCACTCTGGGAAACGAAAATACATTCCTGAGGAACAGCAGCTGCAATTGCTGATGCGGATTAATGACGATATACGTAGTTGGAAAGAGTGGATTTTTTATGACCAGGAAGGAATATTCTTTGCAGAGATGGTCCACTTTGTTGACCTGGCGATGTGGTTTAATCGCACAAGACCGGTCCGTTGTTTCGCAGAGGGGTCTTGCAGGGGGAACTTCGTCATGGTGCTGCGTTTCGCAGATGCTTCTATCA
>JACQRL010000358.1 GCA_016206485.1 Planctomycetota bacterium
TGTCGCAAGTACTGTAGGCAAAATAAGATTTTTATAATATCTTTTGTAATAATTAACCGGAGATTCTCCCAAATGATGGGAGGGATGTTTTCTATATTTTTTACTTATCCGCTTGACATCTTTACTCAGGTGTGCAGCCTTCTGATAACGCTCTGAGGGATCGCTTTCCAACGCTTTAAGCACAACTTCATCAAGTCTGCGATCAAGATCTGCTTTTTTGCTTGGTGGAGGAAACTTTCCCATCGGAACTTCTCCGGTAAGTATTTCATAAAAGACAGCGCCAAGCGAGTAAATATCTGCTCTGTGATCCACATTGACCGGGTCATTGAATTGTTCGGGTGCCATATACCTTGTTGTCCCCATAACCTCATCTTTATCTGTAAGATTATCTAAAGGTTTGTTTCCAAAAACCAGTTTGGCCAGGCCAAAATCAGTAATTTTAATGCGTCCGCTCCTGTCAAAAAGTATATTTTCAGGTTTTATATCCCTGTGCACGATCCCTCGGGAGTGAGCATAATCAAGCGCATCACAAATCCTGGGGATAATAAGCATGGCCTGATGAGATGTAATCTTCTGGGTTGTAAGGCAGATTCTGAGATTCATTCCCTCTACAAACTCCATAGCAAAATAATAAATTTGATCCATCTCTCCCATGTCAAAAACAGACACTATATTCGAATGATTAAGTTGAGCTAAAATTTTCGCTTCACGCCTGAATCTTTCCACAAATTCAGGATCAGCAGTCTTATCTTTCGGCAATATTTTAAGAGCAACAATCCTGTCCAGATATGTATGCAATGCCTTATAAACCTCTCCCATTCCGCCCCTGCCAATAAACTCGATAATCTTGTATTCATCTATCATTGTATTAGGAGGAAATATCTCGCCTTCATTTACATTTGAAACCATTAACCCCTGACTCTGATCAGCGTCTAAAATCTCTGCTGCTGCAAAATCAGGTGTATCAATGCGCTGTATATCGATTGGGTTTTTACACTTACTGCACACTAATGCTGAATCGCTTGGATTAATACCAGTGACCGCTCCGCAGTCCGGACAACTTATCTTCAGCATACTTAAAACAACGCGAAAGTATTTAGATTCATTACAAAACTATTATATCTTTTAACCCATCTCAATAAACGAATAAGGTTTCAGTAGACAGGAATCAAAACTCAGAAGTCAGGATTTGGAAGCTTGTGAGTTATCCCCCAACGATAGGACCACATATTTAGGAGAAGTTGAAAAAGTGGGTAGAATTAGATGTTTTTTCCTGCTTGATTTCTGACTACTGCTTAGTTATTGTATACTGCCCACAGACTGTTATTACCTACTTAATTATTCGAATCGAGATCCCAATCTTCGAGAACTTTTCTTGCAGTATCGCTTACACTTAGATTTATATGATCTATTTCATGCCGTGTTGTATCCTTAATCAACTTTATGATTTCATCTTTAAACTCAGTCGCTTTTAAAGTACCTAAAGCTTTTAACGCCTTAATTTTTACTGAAGGTAACTCATGACACAAAAACTTGGCAATAAGTTTGGATTGCTCTTTGTCCCCAATATTTGTCAAGGCTTCAAGTGAAAACAAGATCACAACACTATCTTTGCTTTCTGAAAGGACCTTAACTATATCTACTACATGATCTTTAGCTCTGAGTATTCCAAGTGCAATAATTGCAGAAATTCTCACATCTCTTTCTGTATTCTCATCAGCTATATACTTAGCAAAACAACCTGCATACTCACCAGCTCCAATTTTGGCTAATGTATTAATTGCAGCGAGTTTTATCTGTTTACTCGTACTATTCATTAACTCTGCAATTTGTTTTGAATACTCCTTAGCTTCTAGTATTGCAATCGCATTTAAACCAGATTTAACTACTGAGATATTATTACTTGATAAAAACCTACTTATTTCAGTTAGATACCGCTTTTGGCCCATTAAAGCTAAAGCAATAGCAGATTCTGGACTCTCATCTTTCAAATAAGTTGCAATTTCATCCGCATACTTGTAAGCCTTAAATTTTCCTAGAGCTGCTATCGCAACATCTCTAACATGCACATCATTCCGCATTAAATCAGAAAGTTTTTCAGAATATTGCGTTGCATTATGATCAACTAACATCTCTATTGCAAACTTCTTTAACTCTATTGCACACTGACCTGGCAGAAGCAATAACGTGGTTGAGTCCATTGTATTATATCTTTTTTCATCCTTTCCATAAGTGAGTAACGATGCAATATCATTTAGATACTCTAACACCAAATCATGCTTTTTTAATTCTCTTATAATGTCGTATCCAACAGTCGCATCACGATCACTTAAACACTTTACTAGATATTCTTTTGCAATTTTAGCAGCTATAGAGTGTGTTGTAGAAGTCTGTAGATTTGTGTGGGCATTTCTTCTAGAAACATCTAATAATAATTGTATGAATAATTGTCTATACATCTCATCATACTGCTTTATAACCTTGTCATATGTGAGCTTGATTAATTCACTAGTAATCTTTTCTTCTATCCGAACTATTTGTGTATTCCCATCAAGTTCAGAGTTTATGTCAAGGCATTTTTTATTGGTAAATTCAAAGAATGTTGTTGTTTGAAGCCATTTTTGCAAAAGCATTACATGAATCCTGCCATTTTTGGCTGACAATCCTTCTAATGTTACATGTTCCAAATCTGGAACAAGTTCATTTAAACATCTTTTAAACCTAATTTGAACAAAAAGATTTTTAAGACGGCTATGCAAGTCTGTATCACCTTCTTTGCTAGACTTTTCAATAGAAGCTTTTAATACAAGATCCAACTCCAAATTGTCGTAAATTTCCAAGAGTTGATCACTTACTTTAACTCTAATAGCTGGATCTTTATCTGTAAGTTGTCTAACTAAATTTCTAATATCATCTGTTTTATGCTCACCTCCTTGAAAAAGAATAAAACAATAAATTATTTCTTTCATCATACAAACACCGTACTATTGTTCAGTGTATTCAAAATCTGGATCAGTTGCCATATAATCAATGCCAAGACCAAAAAAATTCTTTATATATATCTTAAAATCTGCCTTAATTTTCTTGGGATTACACCCAGTAGACCCAGGTTTTGGAAACATATCTATGTCCACCTGATATCCGTAAACAGGTTGGTTAGATTGTTGGTTCATTATATTGTTCTTTTCATTGTTAAAATCCTTAGTTCCTCCACAAGGAGCAAATGTAGATTCTAAAAAAGCCTTGCAAATATTGTAATAAGTTCGATTGTTCCTGAAGACCATAGAAAGAGAGTTATCCAATTTAAAGGCTATAGAACTGTTAAAAAGACCCAAGGTTAATATCGTAAACACAACCATATTTATCTCTTTATTATACGCATCCGGGTCATCAATATCATAGAATAAATGCGCTCCCTCATGTCCAGAAGTATATATAAATTCTATGAATCGAAGTGGATTCACCTCACCAGTAGGTGTAAGAAATAAATTACTAAACATCACTTGACCGGAAATTCTGTTGGAATAAGCCATATGATCGAACTGCTGAGGCACTCCAATAAATGCATTACCAGTATTAAATGCATTCAGAATCTCTTGAATACTGTTTTTAAAATCTTGTGCACGCGGATCTGTAGGAAATTGCGACACGACACTCAGTACAAAGTTAAAAATCTGTACTGCCTGAAACTTAAAAACTGGATAAGCTTCTACGTTCGAAATTAAATTTGGATCAACTTCAAGAGCAAATTGTTGTTCTACTACAGGGGTTAATCCGGTAGCCCCCGCTTTAGCAAGAATATCACAAGCCTTTTTACTTGGAATAGATGCCATATCAGTGAATACACCGTTATTATTATTTGAAGCTACAAACTCATATGTATAAACACCATTTACAATCTTCTTTTGAACGGCAACCAAATCAGTATCTCCATCACCATCATAATCTCCAGGAACAATCCAATCTATCAGAGTGCTCAATGATAAAGTTTGTATTGCAGTTGAGGTTCCATCTCCGTTATTTCTATGTATGGTCAAAGAATGAGTAGCAACAAATAGGTTTGGTTGAGTGGGAACTAACTCTATATGCCTTGTAAAATGATCTAAATTGTTGTCACCTCCTATTTCAAAGGTAGTAAAATGAATCAAACCAGCCTTATTTGCTGGATTCACAAAGTTTGTTATGCTTTTACTGTTCGGAGTAAGTGCAATCGAAGTTCCATCTGTGAAAAGTACTGAGGCACCTGGTATTTCGCCTGCTAAAATTGGAACCCAGTTGGTCGGTAAGTCTTTTACTTCGGCAGGGACACGATTTAGCTGGATATTGATTAAGGGTGTTATACTTGTCATTGGTAACCCATATACTAGAATTCTTCCCTTTGTATTATCCAGCGCATCCATACCAACAAATACTAAAAAATCAGGCTTTCCATCTTTGTTTACATCAAGTGTATTAACATCTGTAATTGAATCTGTATCCACCGGCACCGTAAAAGCAA
>JACQRL010000359.1 GCA_016206485.1 Planctomycetota bacterium
CCACATCCTGATGGTTTTAAATCCGCATAGACTGCATTATCTTTAAGAATAACATTATCAGACTGCCTCGGATGATACAAAAGTCCTATACCTGTTTCTAATGTATTAGATACAATCTCTGTAATCTCATGATAGTAAGGCTTAACATCCTTAAGCATCTTCAGGTAACCTTCTTCCTGCTCTATAGGCGTTCCAAGCATATCAAAAAGATTTAGTGTCATATCATTTGCACCTGCAAAAAATCCTATTGCTACCTGAATCTTTGTGAATTTTACGGACTTGCTGAAACGGGTGTACCTTGAATTTTCAAGCTCGGCACATTTCCGACTCCCTTTAGGTAAAATACTTATTGTTTTCTTAAACCCGTTTGATAAGCCAAAAAAGTCCATTGGGTCACTCATCCCGTAATATCCCATACTGGGCCTTGAGACGGGTTGGTGTCTACCTGATAGGTTTTTGTAGAGTTTATCCCAGTCTCTTCCTTCTATCGCATGGTCATCAGGGTCGCTGCACATAAGTCCTAATTGTGTATCCGGACTGACCTCATGAACTGCTTTCTCTATCTTCCCAGATACATCCACCATAACCTTGCCTAACATATCAAACCACTTTTTTCTCCAGGGATGTGGATGACCTGATTTTAGAATAGCTCTTACAATCTCCTGTCGTGAGGTGCCCTGCCTGATAATCTTAGAAAATTCTTTTATATGAATATCACAAAAACATCCGTAATCACACGGTTGATGGTTGAAATTCCTGAAATCATCTTCAAGCCAGAGTATATATGGATATGTGGAAGCATATAGTTTATAGGCTTCTATAATCCATTTCTGCCAACCTCCTGACATGGGACATGCACATGCCTTACATGTTTTACCTTCCCAATCTACGAAAAAACTCATCCCTGAAAACACTTTCCTCATATCTCTACCCCGATCAGCATGGCCTAATGTAAGCCATGGGTTTATAGAAAACCTTATTTTGTTACCTTCTAAAGCCTCCTTTGCCATCTTGAGTGCTTCAACATATTTATTTATCTTATCAAAGCCAGGGAATCCGCAAGAAAATTCTTCAGGGTCTATCTTCCAGATTACTTCATCAATATCGTATTTGATACAGTATTTAACCACTTCATCTATGGTCTCTTCTGATTTCCATAAAAGCAGATTTCTTCTAAGCATGTATGTGAGCCTATCCATTATCTAACTCTCTTCATTAAAGACCTATCACCTTTAAATATGTCCTACCAAATTGTCTAAACATCTTCTTGTTGTCCAATAACTCATACAGAAAAATACTTCGCCATATCCTGAGGTATTATATCATGTAACGAGACCTCCTTACTTGATTTTGAACTGTCAACCGCGGCAAACCCTGCAAGTTCAGCTATGGCGGCATCATGGAATGTTGTTAACGGTTTCTCTTTCCCATTCATTATCTGATAAAAGTTTCTGACAAGAAATGTATCGCCATTATAATGGTCACGCTGAAGATAATCAAATTCATAATCCATTTTATCGCTCTTGGTCCCAAATCTTGGGAAGTAGCGAAGATGTCCGCAGTAGTCACCCATATCCACCTCTATAATCCCTTCATCACCTACACACGTATATACCCGCCCTGTATAGCTTCTGGGGGTAAAAAACGTCTGTATGTAAGAGCCTAACACGCCATTTGAAAACTTAAACATACAAATTTCATTATCCTCAATATCGCCTTCCTTTCCAAAAACACACATGTCTTCAGCAGCCTTCGTAGTCCATCCATCCTGAATGCCATAATTAATCGTGTATAGATTGTGGATACTTTCAGGACATTCTATTACTTTATCACAATTACGGCAACGCAAGTCATCAGGGGCGCTACCTCCAAATACAGACCGTTCGGCATAGGCAAATATCTTTGCTATAAAGTGATTGTTATTCAGCATATGCATAACATCAAAATCATGGGTCGCCTTTTCTATAAAAAGAGACGTAACGCGGTCTTTCTTTCTCATCCATCTTCTATAAAAATATGACCCATAATAGCAATTTTGCACACCACGTATAGATTTAACATTTCCAATCCATCCCTTTCCAATTAGTTCCGCTGTTTTCTTTAGAATAGGTGAATGCCGCATACAATGGCCTATTAGAATAGGCGCCCTGTAGGAAGATACTGCCTCTGTGAGTTTAAAAAACGATCTTCTATTTCCTTCAAGTGGTTTTTCCAAAAGCAATGGTTTCTTTGTATGCGATATAGAAAGAAAGTTTTCGAGATGTTTGTCATTTGTACTGGCAATTATGTATCCGTCAAGGTTCTTGTCCTCTTTCTCGAACATTTCATCCGGGTTCGTGTAGAACCTTGTCCTTTCACAGCCCAGTTCCTTCAGTTTAGTCCTTGCGTTTTCAATATATGGGTCTGCAGCAGAAATAACCTGAATTCTTCCCATTGTGCACTCAACACATTCCTTGGCGAGACACTGACCCCTATTACCAAATCCAATAATGGCAATCTTTTTTATCATCGCATAAACCACTTTTTTGTAACGCGAATCCCAAGTTGTGCCATACCATCATCAAGGTCTCCTGTCTTTAAACGTCCAAGCCTCTTAATTATTTCTTTATTTAATTCCATTGTCTTTTATCTCCTATTGTCTCTTTCTCAATAAATCCACGAATTTATCTGCCTTAATC
>JACQRL010000360.1 GCA_016206485.1 Planctomycetota bacterium
AATCAATGAATCGCTAATTTTGGACTCAGTATGCCCCCTTATAATAATTGTTTTGCTTTGTTTTTTTAGTATTGGAGTTATCCGGTTTAAAATGTTTATATGTTCATTTGTAAGGGCCCATTCTGCCGGGTTGAATTCTTTTGTATGGGTACCGAGCGTTATTATGTAGCTGTTTTCAGCCGTATCTACCCTTTCCAGTGATCTTAAAAACTCCAAATCAGCATCTGATGACTTATCTTTTGTGCCCGTAAAAAGTCCTCCTTCATTTTTAGGCTCAAATAATGAAGGCCCGCCGGGTCTGGTGCTTCCAAGCTTTCTCATCTCTTCGATATTAGTTTCCTGCTTTCTTTTTGGACCAACCTCTAGGGTCATCATAGTGAACATCAGCACAAAAAATGTAAGAAGCAAAGTATTCATGTCGCCCATAGTGACCATCCATGCCGGGATGCCGGCGTCTTGTTTTTTTTCTTTCATTTTGATTTCATTTCACTTACCAGGATTTCTATTCTTCTGTTTTTAACGCGCTCTTCATCTGATATCGGGTTTGGGAAAAGAGCATTCTTATCGGCGGCTGCTATCGGAATTATTGAGTCTTCTCTTATATAATTGTCGCGTTTAGGGTTTGACAGATATTTCTGTACAGATGTTGCCCTGAGTATCGAAAGCAACTCTTTGTCTGATTTCGTTTTCAGCAGCTCCGTATTAGATTCATTTGATTTTGCCGCAGATATTATGCCGGATTGATCTATCACGACAGAATCTTTCCAGCTTTTATCGCAATATCCGTATGCGTAAAGTATACTGGTAGTTCCATAGATGAAATTGGCAAATTGTTCCAATGCAGTCTGCTGTTCTTTTGATAATTCCCACTCTCCTTCGGGGAACGCAAACTCGCTTGAAGTAAAAGTGTATTTAAAACCTGCTGTAGTCTTGGTAACCGTGATATTTACGCCGTTTATATCAATTACATCAGTAGTGGTTGACATCGACTCGGATAATTTGGTGCTGTCCGGCTGTTTTGAAATTGACGGGTTTTTTGTTTTTCCTTCAGTAGGTTTGAAGCTTCTTCCTGCTATGCTAAGTACCTCAGTGAGTCTTTCCATGTGCGGTTTTTCGAGTGTCATCATGCTGATAAGCATGACAAAAAATGTAAGAAGCAGTGTATTCATGTCGCTCATGGTAATCATCCATCCGGGGATCTCTCCGTCGGAACTTTTCTTTTTGGCCAAGTTATTTTACAACTTCTCTTAATTTGGGAGGCAGAAACAACTTAAGCTTTTGAACTACCATTCTCGGGTTATCACCGGACTGGATCGAGATTATTCCTCTTATGATGAGCTGTTTTTCAAGCATTTCTTCCTTGTTTTTATATTCAAGTTTTTCAGCAAGAGGTGTTGCAACAGCGTACGCCAGAACTGCTCCATAAAAAGTCGTTATTATAGCGACCGCCATAGATGGCCCGATCATAGTAGGATCGCTGAGATTTTTGAGCATGATCACAAGCCCGATAAGCGTTCCGATCATGCCGTACGAGGGTCCATAGCTTGCCACTTTTTTAAGGACTGTTACAGCATCATCATGTCTGTCGCTTATATTATCAACTTCAAGGGTCAGAAGTTGTTCTATGACATTAGGATCAACACCATCAACAGCAAGCTGTATAGCTCTGGTTAGAAATGGATCCTTCATTTCTGAGGTTAGATTATCAAGCGCAAGAACACCTTCGCGTCTTGCGACCTCCGCATATTTCTGGAAATCTTTTATAAGTTGTACATAGGATGTATTTCTGGATTTGAATGCATATTTGAACGCCTTAAAAACACTTTTTAATTGATCTTTCCCGCAGGCAAATACTACTGCTGAAAGTGAACCTCCAATGGTGATAAATACTGAAGGGAGATCATAAAATACTGCTGCATCACCTACGTTCCAACCAACAGCGGTAAGAATACCTAAAACAAGCACCGATACTACAAATGCGAAGCCAATTACACTGGTCAGATCCATATCTAGACTATTTTTGCAGACCTGACAAGCCGCGCATATTCGATGATCTTTTGGACGACCTCATCAGCCTTCTCCTTTATAACGACTTTATCATGATTTATTAAGGTTATGACTGTGTCTGGAGTTTCCTCAATGAATTGAATCATTTCAGGGTTGATAAAAAAATCCTTCCCGTTAAACCTGGTCAGCTTAATCATAAGTCACTTATTAATTTAAATCGACAGTTTAGCGTTTTTCAAGTGGGATGTATGTAAGGTCTAATTTCCCGATATATTGTTCCACAGGCCTGATTAGGCGGTTATCTTTGAGCTGCTCAATTATATGGGCGCACCATCCTGAAATACGGCCAAGCGCGAACATGCATGTATAAAGATCTACGTCAATACTCAATGAATAATAGCTGGTTGGAGAATATAAATCGACGTTCGGATACAGCTTCTTTTTCCTTAACATGATCTCTTCACATTTTTTAGTTATTTCCAGCATGATTTTTTTCTCGGGAGTGTCTGCAACGCTTCCGGCAATTTCTCTGAGAATCGTCGCGCGAGGGTCCTCGGTTTTATACACTCTGTGCCCGAAGCCGGGGATCCTTTCCTTTCTCGCCAATGCCTCATCCACAAAAATTTCTACGTTGTTAGGGGTTTTAATATTCTGTATCAGCCTGTAAACATTCTGATTTGCTCCTCCATGCAACGGACCTTTTAGTGAACCAATTGCGCTCGTCACAGCGCTGTATATATCTGACATAGTAGAAATTATGGATCTGGCGACGAAGGTTGATGCATTAAACCCATGTTCAGCATGAAGTATAAGCAGCGCGTCATTTACCTTCACATTTGTATCGGATGGAGGTTTGTTGTGAAGCATGTACAAAAAATTTTGCGATATTGAATATTCCTTTTTAGGAGGGATAATTTCTTGTCCATGTTTCATTCTCCAAATTGCCGCAAGAATAACTGGAAATTGCGCGATCAGCCTTTTAATTGTCTGTCTGTTTTTTTCGTAATCATATGCGCTGTTCTGTCTGTCAATACAACCGAGCAGGGAAATCGCTGATCTGAGTATATCCATTGGGAGCGCTTCTTTTGGAATGTTTGCAAGAAATGTCTTTAATTCAGTCGGTACATAATAAAATGTTTTTAGATCATCGGAGAATTTTTTTAACTCATCTTTTGAAGGAAGCAAGCCCTCCAAGAGAAGATATGTAACTTCTTCAAAAGTAGCATATTTTGCAAGGTCTGAAATACTGTATCCTCTGTAATAAAGTCTTCCTCTTATACCGTCAACGGAACAGATAGAAGATTCTGCAACAGCTACACCTTCAAGACCCTTTGCGACTTTGGAACTCACAAGAAATATTATGGAAGTGTTCCTGCACGAGTCAAACGATTCTAGCGCATACAGTTAGGTAGTATATTGTATGAAGTGTGTTGGGGGTTGCTAGATGACATCACCTTTTCTCTTTTTGAATGGTCTGAAGAACCAGAGTTTTCTTAGGTTATTGTATTTTTTCAGGAAGCTTATTTCTTTTTGTGTCAAAGAAGACGGAAAGTATCTGGATTTGAATCTAAGCAGTCCGGAGGTGTCGATTATCCTCAGTAATTCAGCTATTGGACGGAGTATTCCACATTTCGAAAGCCGGACAGAGCTTTCAAAGTCAATCAAGTAGGCTTTATTTTCTCTTGTTATTAAATAGTTTTTTCGTTGTCTGAGATCCAGATGAAAAATCCACTCATTGTGTAGCTGGTCAAGATTTGCTTTAATTCCGGCAACAATATTGGGGGAAGGATTATTTATATGATGAATGAAGTCTCCTTCAATTTTTTGTAATTTTAATGATGTTGATGTGTACCCGATAAGTCTTGGAATGAAGTCAAATCTTTGCAGGTATCGAAGATTTTTTCTTTCTCTGTTGAACAGGATATTGGAAAGTAGCGTATTCCCGTATTGTTTATATACGAATGCTCCGTTTATTATAATGCGATTTACGCGGGATTTGGAGATCTCCAGCTTAGGTGAAAATTCTTGTGACATATTCATTAAAATGGAGAAGTATTACCAGGATAACAATCGAAGCAAGTGTCCAATGCTCACTATTGTTAAAGTATGCGGAGAAATCCCATTTTCCAGCTGAATCGTATCCTTTAAAGTTTGGTATATAATCAGGTACGCCTGCATCGTATGCCTTCCATTCTTCAGGAAATAATCTTTCTAATCTTTTGTATTCCTTTTTCATTTTGTAAGGAACATAGTATGCGAGAAAAAAAACAAAGAATATAGCTGTGACAATCATAGGAAAAAGTTCCTGGAAACCCGGCCGGGTTAACGGACCTTGTGCTATGAGGCAAACTCCTACGACGATCTTGGATGTTCCAATATATAGGGGATTTTTCACAAATCTGTACGGACCGCTTGTAACAAGTCTCTCATTTTTTGCTAGATGTCCGGCTGCCCAGGTTCGAATCATAATTCCAGAAAAGATCAACCCCATACCTATGATGTATTGAACCGAGCCGACCTGGGGTTTTCCGAGTACTACTAAAATAATTGCAAAAAGGTATACCAGAAGGAGCTTTAGTGATAGTTTGCGTAAGTAATAATTCTGTGCCACTTTAAGTTATCTGTTTCAGGATTAATTAGGTCTTATTTTTAGCAAAAACTTCATCCGGAGTATTGGCAATTATGAACATACTGTCTAAACCGAGCATCGTGATGATATCTCTTAGTCTTTTGTTTATGTTTAGAAGGGCAATTTTAAGGTCATTTTTCTTTTTTAATTCGAGTATGTTAAGGAGTGAGCTGAACCCGCCACTGTTCATGTAATCCAGTTCAGTGCAGTTAATCAGGACGAGTTTTGTATTGTTCGATACTCCTGAAAGCAGGGACTGTTCAAAGTCCTTGCAGTTGCTATGGTCAATGTACCCCTTTATTGAAACCTGGGCAACACCGTTTTGATTCGGCATCCAATCCATCAAAAGCTTGTTTTGTAAGACCATAAACGACATATTGTAATAAATCGACCCTTGAAATCAAATCTAGAGTCTAAAACGGTTTTTTTTGTTATATTGGTGCTTCTGAACCCTGTTTTTCGATGAAATAAAGGAATGTGAGGATCTCAGCAACAGCCTTATATAGCTCTTCAGGAATGTTCTCATCCAGCTCAAGTTTATAGAGTATCTGGCTTAGGTTCGAATCCTCCTTGATTGGGATCCCATTTTCTTTGGCTATTTTGATGATCTTTTCAGCGAGCATTCTTTGCCCTTTAGCGACTAGCTTTGGGGCGAGATCTTCTCCCTCTTTATATTTGAGCGCGACTGCTATCAGGCGATCCTGCTTCATGCTACGAGATCCACATTTTGCACCCTTTTTTTAAAGAAAGGGGGTAATTTTACCTTTTTATCCAGGTGGGTATTGATTGTTCCGCTGAACCCTTGGTTTGTGAGGGCATTTTCCAAAAGATTTGTATTTTTCTTTATAAGGGAATAAGTTTTTTCGTTTTCAGTGTAAAAATCTAATGAGTATCTTTTTGATGTTTGGGAGAAGCGCGCCAGTATGTCCCCGCTATTTTCAAGATTTATTCCGATGTATATAGTATCCTGTTGTTTTGCGTGCTGTTTTTTACCCTTTTCTTTTTCATAGTAAAATTTAAGGGTTGCATTTTGATCCAGTAGATAGACGGGAAGCTCGAAGTACAATTTATTTTCATTTGAGATATTTTGAAGGGTATTAATAATCTTTGTCCTTTGTGTTTTGTCGAGAAATCCCTCAATTTTTCTTACGATATCCTGGGGGCTGCTTCTGGTTATTTCATCCGATATGAGTTTTCCTAAGATCTCACTATTTTTGAGGTCGATTTCTTGTCCTGTAGAGGCGGTTATTCTTTTTATGAATGTTTCCAGGCTTTGAGTGGGGTTGAGCTGCAGTTTAATAAGCTGAGTAATATTTTCGGCATTTATTGGGTTTTGTCCATCTTCGATTATTAATCTGAGCGTTTGATCGGAAGGCGAAAAGGCTTTGGTTATATATTCGATCAGTTTTGAGCTGGGGAATATGTTGTTTTTTGCAAGGAAAAGCGTTATATCTCTGATTAGTTCTGACTGCTCCGGATTGGACTGGACAACTTTTAAAATATTGGCAAATTCTTCTTTAGACGGCACTATTCCATATTGGATCAATGATTTTAAAAGGGTTATGTTTGCTTCGGTTGGTTCAATTCCGAATGATTTGAGCATCTGAATCGTTTCATTTTCAGTCGCGCTTAACGCCACACTGATCAGGTTTAGTTCTACGCGTTGGGGCGAGATGTTAACCAGTTTTAGTATGAGCTGGTCACCAACCTCGAATTCCTTTCCTGTTGAAATCACGTCGATGAGCTGATCATTGATTTTTATGACGTAATGCTGTGTATCTATCTTTTCCTGAACAACTCCGTTCAGCTGGATTTCTGCCGGAATATTCGGCTGGTTTGTGACCTGGATCGAAACTACTTCACTCATTTAAGATCTTTAAGACCAAGAATAAGTTCCACCTCTCCTTCAGTAAGAGAAACCTCTTTTGATATTTCATAGATACTTTTATTCAGGTTTCTCAGATCAAAGACTTTTTTGTGGAGAGGATTCATTGTGTCTTCCTTTTGTTGCTGAGGTACCTTTGGCCTGCTTTCATTGAGCTGAGAAAGGAGTTTTTTAACTTCATCTCTCGTCTTGTCTAATTCCCCCAAAAGAGCCTGTGCAAGTTTGATCTTTGTATCAAGTCTGGCAACATACTCATTAACTGCCTCCTGTATTTGAACATAAAGCGTGCTGAGCTCATCCCTGATCTTTCCATATGAATAAATGTGTTTACTGTTTTCTTCTACCCCTATATTAATATCGGATTGTTCCCGTTTTGCCCTTCGGTTTCTTAGAAACATGTACAGTATGAAAAGCGATATAGAGATACTGAGTACTATATATAGTGATAAATCCTTCGGTTTTTCCTCTTGAAAGGCCGTTATTAAGAACATTCTTGCTAACCTCATTATTTATAATACAATTCTGGGATGGCAAGGATATTTTGTAGGGTTAAGATCCAGAATGCAGCCGTGACAAAAACTAATCTGGATTATCATGGAAGCTTGGGCATTGATAAGCGTATCTTGGAAGAAGCTGATATTATGCCGGGTGAAACTGTTTTAGTTGCTGATGTTGATAATGGAAATCGTTTTGTTACTTATGTCATTCAGGAAGAAAACAGCAAGGAAATAGCGGTTTATGGAGCTGCAGCCAAACTGGTCGAAACTGGCCATAAATTGATTATAATGGCCTTTGAAATCAAAGATAAACTGTCACCGGGAGAGAAATTACCTAAGGTTATTAACCTGTCTTTTTAACATAAATACATTCAGCTATTGATCTGTCTATTGCTATAGTGCTTTCTCCGACTGCAAGAATAACAGCTGAGCCTTTCTGGGCCAGTTTGATTGTCTGTCCCGGCAGGATGCCAAAAGAGGCTAGTTTGCGTACTACCTCAGGTTTTTTGTGCGATATAAACGATACATTTAATGTAGAGCCAACATCAGTGAATAGAAGTGGGGTAACAGAATCTCCTGAATAAGTTTCCTTTTTTTTGCAGCATTGGCCCTGAGGGATTTTTTTGTTGTGAGGACAGAAGTCCGGATGTCCCAGGAATGCGCATACCCTGTCAACGACAAGATCACTAAGTATATGCTCAAATTCACATGAGGCAGCCTCGCTCTGTTCCATGGGAATTTCAAGCACTTCGGTAAAAAGCTTCTCTGCCAGCCGATGCCGTCGGATAATTCCTCTGGCATGATCCTCTCCCTTGCTGGTTAATATGAATGTTCCATTGTTAGATGCTACCAAGTCTTTGTTCATTGCTTCTTTTGCAACCGATGCAATGCTTTGCGGCATATCGAAACACTCAATACACGCATGATGCTGCGCAGTTCGTTCTTTTATCACCGGTTCTGTTGCTTCCTTACTTTCTTCTTTTAGGAGCCAGAGTATTTCGATTAATTCGTCAATGTCGTTGTCTGTCATAGCTATACTCCGATTAATTTAGAAATATTATTTATTATTCCTGCAAGGATAAGCGCATAAACAATAGCGGCTGATACCAGTCCAAATGCTATCTTGGCACTTGTTTCTTTTTTCAGGACAAGGACTTGTGCTATGCAGGGTACAAGAAATGTTATGAGGACCATACTTGTTAAAAGCTGGCTTCCGCTCAGGGATCCGTTATTAAACATTGTCGTGAATCCTGCCGCTCCATAATCTCTCCTGAAAAATCCCATAATGATTGCATCAGTTGCCTCTGTTGGGAGACTGAGCACTGTCATAACAACCGGAGAAGAGATATCCCTTAAAATTGTAAGCAGCCCGATAGTTGCGATTATAAAAAGTACAAATGTCCCTATTAAAAATAGAGGGACTGCTTCTCCAGTATACCATTTGAGTCTTGAAAATGTTTTTAACCAGATATTTTTGATAGAAGGAATTCTCATCGGCGGGACATCAAGAATAAGTTCACTTGATGCTCCTTTTGTCAGTTTCGATGCCACAAGACCTACGAGTAAAATCGTAAAGATAATGCTCGCTACCCATATGGAGGCTCTGATGCTTGATACCCAGAATGATTCGTTGCTGAATCCTCCTGCCATTGCAAGGAGTACTCCTAGTTTGGCAGAGCAGGGTATTGCCATGGTCAGTAGGGCAGAGACGATGAATCTCTCTCTTTTTGTGTCGAGTACCCTTGTTGTAATAACAGCCATTGTGTCGCATCCAAGACCAAGTACCATAGGCACTATTGATTTCCCATTTAAACCTATTTTTTTGCATAAGTTGTTCAGCAAAACAGCAAGTCTTGGAAGATATCCGCTATCTTCAAGAAAACCGAAAAACAGGAAAAAAGCTGTGACTATAGGCAATATAATTGCGAAGGCGTAAGAGAGCCCCATTGATATCAAACCATACTCCCCCAGCAAAAGGTCATAAAAGATAGTGCTTCCAAGTATTGGTTTTAGTACGCTGTCAATTGGTGGAATAATGTATTCTGGAAATATTACTGTTTCAATGAATCCTACTACAGTTGATGCAGCGAATTTCCCGACGAATAAATACATTACCCACAGCACTACAAGTGCTGGAATTATTCCAATAAATGGATGTGTAAGAAATGAGCTGAAGGAATGGGTCTGGATTTTTTTATTTGGGGTATCGGTTTGCAATACTTCATCGGCGATTGTTTGAGCCCATAAGGAGCGGCATTCTTCGATTACTGTAGTTGTATTACCTACAAGAGCCAGTGAGCAATCATCAACGATCGGTTTTATACGGTCAAGCATGTCTTGATCTGCGATGGAGTCTAGCTGATTTAATATAAATTTATCTTTTGAAAGTAATGCTATTGCTGTACCTCTTGTCGCTGTTAAGAGACGTGATTTAATTTCAGGCGATGTGTTTGAGTTGTTGCTGTTAAGTTTGGTATTTAGTTCAATACAAATGTTTTCGATAGCCGATTCAATATTTTTTGGATATTTCAGGTTGGTTTGCGGGATCTGCGCATATTGTATAGAATCTTTAAGAACGTTGATACCTCTGCTGTCAACCGCAACAGTAGCGCAGACTGTAATTCCCAATCTGCTGGACAATGTTCCGGTTCTTATCCGCATTCCTCTCTGCGCGAGTTCGTCCCACATATTCAAAGCAAGCACGCATTTAACCCCGTATTCAGCGATTTGCGCAAGAAGTGAGAGCCCGCGTGATAAATTTTTTGAATCACAGACAACAATACAGGAATCGAGATGAGGTTGAAGCAGAATATTTCTTGCGATTGCTTCTTCTTCTGAAAATGGAATCAATGAGTTTGCACCGGGCGCATCCATGATTACATATTCGTGATCAGATATAGTTATCTTTGCCTTTGATATTTCTACTGTCGTGCCGGGAAAGTTGGAGACATTTACATATTTACCTGTGAGCTTGCCGAATAGACAGCTCTTTCCGACATTTGGATTCCCCATTAATGCAATGAATTTTAGCCCTTGTGTTACATCCAGAATATTAGCGCAGTCCATGAGGTTAGATAAATTTCTTCTTTTTGCAGTCGGGGCAGAGCCCGAAGATCTTGTGGCTGTGGTATATTTCGATGAATCCGAACTTTTTTAATATTTTGTCCTGTTCTCTTTCAATTGATTCACTGCTGAACTCGATAATTGTCCTGCAGCCTATGCAGTACAGATGGTCGTGGTGGAATTTCCCTACTTTTCGCTCATAAAGTTTTTTATTCATATCAAAGTCGTGTGCTTCCAGAAGATTGACCTCGGCAAGAATGCTCAGCAGGCGATATACAGTAGCGCGTGACATCTGAATCTTTTTCTTTTTGAGTACATCGACGATTTCATCTGCAGAATGGTGTCCATCAAGGGAAAGAATCTCATCAATAGCCGTTCTCCTCTGCTTTGTGAGCATAGATCCTTTCTCGTTGAATTTGGAGACTATAATATCCCACTCTTTATTCGATATAGGCATAGCAGACTAAGTTTAAGACTCAGTCTCAATTTGTCAAGTCTGCCATAATGATTAAGAACTTCTGGGAAAAATGGCGCGATAAACGAATTGCGCGTTGCGGGTTTATGCCGATATATAACATTATCACATCTTATGATTATAAGGTTTATTATTGCTGTTATATGTACCTGTATTGTTTGTAGCTGTGCCGCGGCGACGGGAAAATCTGGAATGTTAATGGAATCAGATGAGGTTGAGTTCCAGAAGATGAAGCCCGGCGTTAAAAATCCTGAAAAATTAGTTATAAAAGACCTGAAGGTTTTAAGTCGCCTGATAGGCATTATTTGCAATACTCATTTTTCTGGTGAATGCGAGTGTAAACATGATATGAACATTATTTTCAGGAAACGCAGCAGAGAAATTGCCAGATACTCATTTTGCGGGCACTGTATTGTGCTGCCACATTCGGAAAGACCTTTAGGAGATCTTGGTTCTTCTGAATATTCACTCGATTTAGTGAACGAGCTTTATTACTCCGGACAGAATAAAAGCGAATAGCTTGTCTTTTCCCGATTATTTATATTATGGAACTTCATAAGTCCTATGAACGCTGGCACAGTTGATTTTTTCAGGGTACTGACTAAGTCATTGATTGCAGAGTCGGATCTGGAATCAAATAATAATATCGAAGAACATTGCTCAAATTTTGTTATAAGGGAGTTTTACAGCATGTCGTTGCCTGTAAAACTTGCAATGAAATTCGTGATTTTGTATTTGAACGTCTCATGTTTTCTTGGAAATTTCAGGACATTCAGAAGGATTGAAAATAATAAGAGAGTTTTATTTTTGCAAGGCTGGATCAAAAGCCGTTTGTATTTTAAAAAAGCGTTTATTCAGCTGTTCAGGAATCTTGTGCTCCTGTCATATTTTGATCACAAGGATGTGACGGCTAAGTTCGGTTTGAACAGGGATGAATATTTAAAAATCCTTTCAATTTACAGCGGTAATGGTATTTAAAAATTCTCTCCGCACTTTTCAATGCAGCACAAGAATCAAGTGTGAAAATCTAGTTGTTGGAAGCGGAGCAGGAGGGGCAGTGACTGCCTGGTTCTTATCTAAAAAAGGGAAGGATGTATTATTGGTCGAAGAAGGACCTTTTGTAAAAATGAAAGGTGAAGACTCCAGCGTGAGCAATTATTTTCCATCTGTCTGGAGAAATGGCGGAATCATTCCGATATTCGGTACAGCAAAGTTCGTTTTTGCGGAGGGCAGGTGTCTTGGCGGAAGCACGATGTTGAATTCAGGTCTCATCCATAGAATTCCACCGGATATAGCAGATGAATGGGGAAAGCAATTCAAAATAACAGAATTCAGTTTTGAGAGTATGCAAAAGCATCACGATGTTATAGAAAAACGGATGAACATCTCTGTTGTAAATAACAGCGCGAATATTGCACATCAGATGTTTAAGGAAGGAGCTGAAAAGTGTAAATTTACAGGGTTGAGTGTGCCTGTTGCAGGTGAACTAAAAGATGGATTTTTTCATAAGAAAAACATGCAGAATACCTTTTTAAAAGATGCTGTAGAGTATGGTTTAAAAATTATAACGGATTGCTGTGTTGATAAAATGATTTGCAGGGGCAGTTCTGCATCGGAAGTACGCTGTACGTATACGGATATAAAAGGAAATAAACTTCAGCTTTATATAGAATTTGACAGGTTGTATCTGTGCGCAGGCACCATACATACAGCCCTGCTTCTGCGCAGAAGCGGTTTTACAAAGAGTGTCGGAGAAAATATCCATTTTCATCCAACATTGCGGGTAGTAACTGAATTCGATAGACCAATCAATGCCCATACATATGAAATGCCTTCTTTTCAGGTGAAAGAATTCGCTCCTGATATAAGTATGGGAGCATCAGTAGTTGCTCCCTCATATTTGGCGGTTGGTTTGTCTGCTAACTGGAATAGCAATAAAGGATTTATCGAGCGATTCAGAAATATGGGTATTTATTATGTAATGATCAGATGTAAGGCGCAGGGATCTGTAAGGAACGCCCCTTTTCTAAATAGCAGTTATATTGTCAGATACAGTTTAAATGGGGCTGATCTGAACAACTTAAGCTTTGGATTCGCAAAATTGTGCGAGTTGTTATTTGCTGCAGGAGCGAAAAGACTCTTTCCTTCCATTGATGGAAGTGAGCCGTTTTCAGACAATAAAATGTCCTCGCAGTATTTGACACAAAACCTTCCATTAAGCAGACTTAATCTTATGACTATTCACTCATTCAGCAGTTGTCCTATTGGAGAAGATCTCAACAGATGCCCGGTTGACTCCTTCGGAAAGGTCCGTTCTTTAAATAATGTATTTGTAAATGATGCAAGCCTTCTTCCCAGCTCTCCAGGAGTTAATCCTCAGGGCCCAATTATGGCGATTGCCTTAAGAAATTTAGAATATCAGTTTAACACATAGCCATGATTCTTGTTACTGGAACTCCGGGTTGGTTAGGTAACAGATTTGTTGAGCTTCT
>JACQRL010000029.1 GCA_016206485.1 Planctomycetota bacterium
CATTTCAGATGAAGAAGCTGCATTAATAGAGCCAACTGCTTGTGCATTAGAATCAATTTTTACTACCCCGCATCCAATGGGAATAGATAAGGAGGGACGTCACTTATTTAAGTCAGGTATCAAGAAAAACGGGTTTTCATGTATTATAGGTTCCGGGACCGTGAGCATGATATACGCTATGTTGTGCAAGGCAGAAGGGGCTGGTAAAATATATATGATAGTAAGGTCTGAGGAGAAAAAGAAAATTATCAGGCAACTACTGGGAGAGGACATAATAGTTATCGTCAATCTTACATATAAGGATTTACCGGTCCAGGAAAAGGAGAAAATTGAAGAGAAAATAGTTGATGAGATGCAAGAAAAGACAGGCGGTAATTTGTTTGATGATGTAATATCTGCCTGTCCTGATTCTGATGCCCAGAGGCTCATGTTGAAACTTTATAACCCGTCCGGTTATGCAGTGGGTGCCTGTTTTGGTGGCACTCATGAGAAGGTAGACAGAGTAGACCTTGATATAAATCATTATCGTAGTGCTAAGACCATAGGCACAAGTGGATGTTCTACAAAGACCATGGAGACAGTGCTCCATTGGTTAGAGACAGGGGAAATTTCTCTTAGGGGATTCGTCTCCCCGGTAGAATATACTTTAAAAACATCTCCCAAAGAGTTCTTTAGCACCATGTCTGATGGTCTGAAACCAGTTCTTTATCCCTGGAAATAAAACAAGGAGTAAATTATGGAAAGAGTGTATCTTGACAAAGATGATAATATTATGACCAAAAAGGAGGTACAATTACTACCACCAGAACAATTGCAAAAACGCTCAGGGGTTCCTGTTAATATCCTTTCCACCACAGATGCTATCTATGAATCTATTGCGGATATTATGATAGAAACGGTCTTGAGTAAAAAGGGTGGGAAAGTGACCATGATATTACCGGTTGGTCCGGTTGGCCAATATCCTGTTTTTACCAGAAAGGTTAAAGAGAAAAAGGTTAATTGCCAGAATCTATGGACCTTCAATATGGATGAATTCCTTGATAGAAACGGACGGACAATTCCAGAGTCACATCCAATGTCCTTTAAGGGAGAGATGATGAAGAACTTCTTCAATCTAATCCCGGCAGAATTGAGAATGCCAATTAGTCAGATGTTTTTCCCGAGACACGATAACATGGAAGAGATAAATTCTACCTTTGATAAACATGCATCGGAAGGGGTCGACCTATGTCTGGCTGGAGTAGGTCCAGAAGGGCACTTTGCCTTTAATGAGGACCCTAACTTCAGACATGTTGAGGTTTCAGAAGAAGAATTCCTTACTGACAGGACCAGGCTGGTTCTGGTCAATACTTCTACAGTTGACATGGATGCCCTGGTAGCAAGTTGTGGAGACCGTTCAGATGTTCCGCCATTTGCTGTAACCATTGGACCAAGGGATGTATTGATGGCAAAACGGACTGAAGTAATCTTTTTCGCCGGAAAGTTTCAACGGACTGCCCTGAGAGAAACGCTTTTCAGGAAACCGACCATGAGGTTTCCAGGCAGCCTGCTAAAATTAAGGAGAAAAAAAGACGGCAGTCTGGAACCTCAAAATCTGACTATCTGGGCTACACCTCAAGAAGCTGGTATGGTTACATCTCAAACTATTTAAGTGGGGAGGCATGTATGGAAAAACTAAGTGCAAAATTATTCATTTTCTAAGGAAATAAACAGATGAGATCTAAAGTTGGAATAATGACTTTCTTAGATAGCAGGGATGAAATGCTGATGAAACGTAAAGCCATTGTAGATGCAGAAGAGAAAGGACTAACCAGTGCCTTGGGGGGTGATTTGGAACTTATATCTTTTGAACCAATAAGAACAAAAGAGAAAGTTGCCGAGATTGCCAGAAAGATGTTACTGTCAGAAGTAGATTTAATTATTATGCATCTACCAATCTGGGCATCGCCAAACCTTCTGACAATGACTGTAAATTATATTAACAGTCCTATTATTATTTTTGGTAATATGCGTCCGGATAGTTCAAGCCTTGTAGCAGTCTTTGCGGGTTCTGGCAGTCTTGACCAGATTGGGATAGACCATATTAGACTCGTTGGTAACCCGGATGATATAAAGATAAAGGGAAAGATTCTTAGTGTGGCTAAAGCAGCTTCTGCTATCCGCCGTTTAAAGGGTCAGACCTTTGGTTATATTGGTGGCCGTCCATTAGGTATGTATACAACTACAACTGACCCAGCCCAATGGCAGAGACTCTTTGGTGTTGACATAGAGCATATAGACCAGTTTGAAATAGTTCGCCGTGCTGAAGAAGTTAAAGAAGATGATGTGGAGAAGTATTTGAACTGGTTTAAGAAAAATGTTGGTAAGATTGTCTATGATGAAAATATTTTTAGTGAGGGAAAATTAAGAAAGCAGATCAGGTCTTATTTGGGGACCAAGTCTATAATTGCTGAACACAAGTTGGATTTTATTGGTATAAAGTGCCAGACAGAATTAAGTGATAATTATATACTCCAATGTATAGCAATTGCCTTATTAAATGACCCATATGATGCTGATGGTCCTAAAGAACCAATCGTCTGTGCCTGTGAGGCTGATGCTGATGGTGCACTGACTATGCAAATCCTGAAGATGCTCTCAGATGGCAAGCCCACTAGTCTAATGGATGTCAGGGCAGTAGATAGAGAAAGTGGGATTATGACACTTGGAAATTGCGGCGGAATGCCCACATATTTTACCAGTTATTCAGATAACCCTCAGAAGAATCTGAAAGATGTCCATTTAAAACCACACGTCTTTGGTAAAGCAGGAGGTGGAGCGACCCAATATATTTGTGGCCCATCAAAAGTAACTTTGGCAAGATTGATGAGGAAGAAAGGAAAATACTGGATGGGTATTATTACAGGTGAGTTTACGTCAAGACCGAGCGATGATTTGGGTGGTGTAATCAGCGTATTCCCGCACGCCTTTTTTAGGGCTGATTTGGATTACGATGAATTCCTGATGACATATAGTTCTAACCACATTCATGCTGTAGAAGGAAATATAATAGCAGAATTAACAGAATTCTGCCGATTATTAAATATTGATTACAAGGTTTATTCTAATTAAGAATGAAAAGAGAAGAATTAATCCATGACTTAGAAGAGAAGGCATATCTCATGAGACGTGAGACAATCAGGATGATTGTTGAGAGTGGCTCGGGACATCCTGGACCATGTCTTTCAGCGGCAGATATTCTCACAGTGTTATATTTTCATGTCCTTAGGATTGACCCTGAAAGACCATACTGGGAGGAGAGAGATAGGTTTGTTCTCTCTAAAGGTCATGCCGCTCCTATTCTATATACAATTTTGGCCCATAGAGGTTATTTCCCAAAAGAAGCATTATCTACTTTGAGACAGATAAATAGTATCTTACAGGGACACCCTGATATGACAAAGACACCAGGGATAGATATGACTTCGGGTTCTTTGGGGCATGGATTTTCTGCAAGTGTAGGTATGGCACTTGGTGGCAAGTTAGATAAAAAAAGATTTCGTGTCTTTGTTATGCTCGGAGATGGAGAATGCCAGGAGGGGTTAGTCTGGGAATCTGCTATGTCAGCCGCACATTACAAACTAAACAACCTTATAGGCATTGTGGATTACAATAAGTTGGAATATGATGGAGAAATCTCCAAGATTATGGAGATAGCACCTTTAGTTGATAAATGGCAGTCCTTCGGCTGGCACACAAGGCGTATCAATGGACATAATATGGCTGAGATATTGGATGCTCTAAATGAGGCTATTGTAATTAGAGAACGACCTACTATGATTATCGCAGATACTATTAAGGGGAAAGGTGTATCTTTTATGGAAAATGATTACAAGTGGCATAGCATTGTAGACTTGAAATTGATGAAAGAAGGATTGAAAGGATTAGGAGGATAAATGAGTCAACTCCAGTCCAGAAGAGAAGTCTATGGCAAGACATTGTTAGAGTTGGGTGTTGAAAACAAAGATATTGTAGTTCTTGATGCTGACTTATCCGGTATAAATTGCACAGATAAATTTGCCGCAAGATATCCAGAGCGATTTTTTAATATGGGGATAGCAGAGCAAAACCTGATGGGGGTAGCCGCTGGTTTGGCTACAGTTGGTAAAATACCTTTTGTCAGCACCTTTGCCTGTTTTGCAAGTATGAGGGCATGTGAACTTATAAGGACATCTATTGCCTATCCGAAATTGAATGTAAAGATTGTTGCTACTTATGGAGGTTTATGTGGAGGCAAGAATGGACCTACTCACTTGGCTATTGAAGATATAGCAATTATGCGGGCTATACCCAATATGATTGTAATAGAACCTGCGGATATTATTGAGACCGAACTTGTAATAAGGGCAATTGCAAAATATAAAGGACCTGTTTATATCAGATTAGGAAGGGATAAAGA
>JACQRL010000370.1 GCA_016206485.1 Planctomycetota bacterium
CCCTTAAACTATATGAAATAAAAAGAAAAAAATGAATAACTTTACTTGAAAAGTAAGCCTTCTCATAGAAGATAGAATATAGAATTTGGAATATGGGGCTCGGAGTTTGGTATGTCGATTTCGCGACAGATTAACAAATAAGCGACGTTTCGCGATTTCCTCCACAGATTTCACCGATTGATGAGATTGATGGCACAGATATAGGAATCAAGCTATATTTCTTTATCTGAGTAATCTGGCGTTTTCTCCGTGCAATCAGTGATCTACAAGAATTTTACAAAGATCACATAATTCGTTAACAGCACTTCAGTAGAAATTTTTTATGTCTGCGATCCCTTAATTCGAAAGAAAAAGACGGTGACTACGCATAAAACAACCAACCATAAATATCCCAATTTCACCGCAATTAGTGATGCCAGAGACGGAGCCATTTTTGAGTAGATCTCGGATGAAATCTTTCCAACAATATTTAAAACCAGAATTCTACCGCGCATTATTGTTGCAAGCTGTTCAACTAAACCGAATCCAAACGTCGCTGTTGCAACATAGCAAAGAGGTTTTATCTTCCCAGCATGCTCATTCACCAGAGAAACAGAAGGTGGCGCTGCCGGCGCCTGTGGAGGATTTGGAATAAAAACTTCGCCCTTGTTATTACTGCTCCCTGAATTACTACTTTGTTTTCCATGACTGCTGCCGTTTGAATTATTATTGTTGTTACCTGTATTATTCTGCTCTCCCTCTTCAGGCTCATTATCAGGACATATATACTCTGGTCCCTGAGTTTGAGTTTCAACTACTGAGGTAAAAGATGAAGTTCCTTCGGTGGAAGTATAAACTCTCACTGCATATTCATATTTCGCGCCCGGATTCAATCCGCTATCTATAATATTATATGAATAAACGTCTCCACTGAGCGTACCGCTGTTAAGACTGACCGTCTTAACCTCAGTAAAGATTTCACCCGGACATAATAACTTTCTTGCAATTGCAAGCCCTGTAGGGTTCCCATACTGCACTTTATTCCACTTGAATTTGAGCTCTACTGTCATTTCAGACAAAGCTGTCACCTGAAAATCATATGGCTTAGGATATAAATCAAACGCTCCCTTAAGAGGAGGAGACAAGGATGAACATCCGGAATTGGCGGCACATGCAAACAGAATCTCCTTACTATTAAAATTTAGAGATTCTATCGGAGTCCCCAAGACAAAACTATCATCCTCGCTATATATAGATACATCACCAATTTTGGACATTGCAACCTGATTTTTATTAACATACTTTATCTGCATCAAAGCGAAACCAACACCACCCATAGTTGACTTATTCTCCAAGCTGAAGCAAACTTTCACAGAGGGAATATCCCAATCGAATTGAAGCGTTTTTTGAAAACCAGTGGGCTTGTTAGGTCTTATAAGACACCCTACTGAAGAGACTATCTGGGCAGTCAGCGTAGAATTATTATCAATGGAATAATCTGAGTATGTTATCAATGCATCAACATTTACTGTACTTCTATCACGGTAGATTTTTGGATCGGTTTGATTACCGGCTTTTGTTGACACAGAAATCCCGTTTACTTTGTCCAACCAACCTATAGCAGAAGCTCCAGTGTTAATCTTCTGGCAATAAATATCAACACCACCTATTGCGAGATTTCGTCCATCTTCCCATGCAATAACTGTGCTGTTATCTTCGAGGTGCGCTATGGATGGATTTGCCTGATCAGCTGTATCAGTGCAGATTGCCAGAGAAAACAATTTTTCACCGGTTTCACCATCAACAACGGCGGCTATTATATCTCTGTTTCCTGCTGATTCTTCCTGCTCGAATGCAACCGACACGCGATTTAATGAGTCAACTGCAATTACGGGTTGTTTCTGAGTCGCAAATGTGTAATCCGCAAGATTCAGATCCCAAACAGTCTTGGCCTCTCCATCAACCTTTGACACTTTGCATGCCCTGACATCTGAGTTGCCTGCCAAATTCTCCTCATAAGAAACATATGCTGTTACTTCCTGCCCGGCCATTGTTATCGCAACATCCGGGTTCTCCTGATCATACTCTGAACCAGCAACCAGAACTCCATTCGCAGTCCAGCCACTGTAGACATTCGCAAATGGTGTTGGTGGTAGTCCAAATCCAACAACTTGCATATATATATCCCAGTTTCCATTCCTATCATCAGACCAAACCACCGTAAGCTTTCTGTCAATAGAGTTATCAGGAGGATCTACCGGAATATAGAAATCCCACAATGTTTTGATGTCTTTTTTGTTGCTCTCAATTGAACATATCTCAATCGGAATCCCAATCACGCTACCAAGAACATTTATTCTCACAATTTTAATGAGTTTTTTTGATGTACCGGCAATCTCCTCAACATAAAGAACCGCATATGAATTCAATATATCGATAAAAATTATGTATGGATCTTTCAAATTATTAGAACCCGCTGGTATATTAAGTTCCACAACAGAGCTGGTCCCTAAATTAAGCGCCGATGGAACTGCTCTGAAATTGATGCGCGACTTACCGCTGCTGTTATCCTCCCACACTACGCAAACTTTCCCCACGCCGACTGTAACACTAGGATTTCGCTGGCTTCCGGATCCTGAAATGACAAGTTCATCACTCGGTGTAAGAACCGATGCATCGTTTATACGCCGCAAAGCAATATCATAATCACCGGATGAATTTTTGAACTCATAAGCAAAGAAAAACTTTGCAGGCATTGACATGTCCAAACCAACTGAGTAATTTAAACCACTTCCAGGTGAGGTTGAGATCCGTCTACCGGAAGTCTCAGGATTTTGATCAGACCATTCATTATTACTCTCCTGTGTGAAATAAGCCATGATGTTTCCATAACCATGCGTTGTTCTTATGCTGATGAGTATGACAACAACTACAAAAGATAATCGAAACAACCAGGTATAGTAAGATGTCAGCATACCCATGCAATTAAGCAGTATGTTCACATAAAAGAGTCAAATTGTACTTTGGTAGTATAATAAACGGATTGCGAGTCGGGTGTTAGCGAGTTTTGCTTCTCACTTAATTGATTATGAATTCATCGGCTGCTAATTACGTGACGTTTCGCGATTTCCTCCAAGGTTTTACTCTGTGAAATCAGTGATCTACAAGAATTTTACGAAAGATTACTTACGTATTGCATTGAGCAACCCACAATAGAGTTGTTATTTATTTGCTGCCACTTGAAAATTTGAAATTTGCAATGGGTTCCGCCTCTCTACAAAGAAGAAGAAAGCCTGCAGCTTAAGAGTCAGAGTCTATTTTGTACTGCTTCCAGAGGTCTTTCATGAGGCGATCCAGGTCCCATTTCAGGCATCCATTCGTAGCATGATGGCCGTTAGCAGCACCATTCTTCTTTAACCCTTTTTTACCCGCGTTCAGAGACATTCCCTTCGTCCTTTCCGAATCTAAGCCTTTCATAACTTCCTCCATACCATTATAAGCAACTTTTTTTGGGTTTTGTATTATTCAACAAAAAGATTTTTTTAAATAGTCTAATACGGTCTAACGGGTCTGCATGGTCAAGACTACAAGACTTGCCAGACTCGTAAGACTGTCGAGACTGTTATTCCAGCCACTCTTTGTCTCTGATCTTTTTCGGAATATAATCTTCGCCGATAAATGAGATTCCTTTTGAGGAAAGCGCTTCAAGCTCCAGCTTCACATTATTTTTAAGCATGACCCTCAGCTCTTCCTGCCACTTTTTTTTCTGAAACCAAGGATATTGAAGAATCTGTTTTGCCCTGCTTATATCCTGCTGATTGAGCTTGATCATGACATTGCTAGATAACTTGAATTTGCCGGGATCGTGACTGCTCAGGCCAAGAAATCTCGCGTGCGTAACCGCCATTCTCATCGATTCATATGCAAGATTTATGCTCCCCTGTTTTATCACGCTGTAGATATAAAATCCCCAGGGATCATTATCTGTCAGGATATAGACCGGCAGCCTGAGTTCATTGGCAAGTCTGTAGAGAAGACGTCGCACACCTCTCGGCGCCATCCCCTGTCCATGCATAAGAATACATTTATGCTGTCTCCAATATTTATCTTCATTGAGCCTTCTCCAAATCGCATCCTTTTCGACCATTAAAATATATTTAGCCGAGACCTTTTTGAATTTAATAAGACTGCTTTCAACGATTGAAGGAATGCTCCATCCGCCAGTGCCAAGTCTTCTAAGATCAATTGTATCCCCCGCATCTTCTATTGTGATCTCGCCTACCATCGAGCCTCTGTTGGAGGCGAACAGATTGAGATTCTCCCTGAGCTCATCAAGCCCAACCTCCAGATCTTCAATGCATTCATCGCTTTCTTCCTGCTCATCAACAGTGTTCTCATCAGAATCCCCTAATGTATGCTTTATTATGTAATAGAGATCTCTCAGAGATGTTGTCTTTTTCTCCTTCTGAAGCATGAGACAGGCTTCGCCAACAAGAAGCGTCTGCATAAACTTCTTTGCCATTCCTACGTTAAAGAAATATCTTTTTTGTTTTTCCGAACCAAGCTCAATAAGTGATTTTTCCTTGTTGAAAGTCACATTTGAAAGCGCCCTGATCGCGACCTCAAAAAACGGATTATTTTTCTTCTCTATCTGCGCAGTTAGCATCTTTCCAAGATGAGCAAGCTTCTGTTCTGCTGATAATCTATTTTTCTGCGAGTTTTTTACCTTTGTTTTCTTACTCATTTTCTCCTTCCTTTTCTGCCTTTTCTACTTTCTTTTGCTCAATCTGCGTTTGCTGTTCCTTTTCCTGTTTTTCTTCGAATTCTGTCACACTCTTTGACATAGAAAACAATTTTTTCTCTATTGGCTCTTTTTTCGTTTTCGCGAGCACCGAAAGGGCGCGGGCAACCTCAGGAATATATCTTTGGAATATTGATCTTCTCTGCTGCTGATACATCAAACGGCGCTTTTTGTTTATAAAAATAGAAAGCTGGCGACCGCACTCCTGAAGGGCAAGCTTGATCTCTTTGATTATCTCAGAATAGTGTGCTATGGCTTCTTTCGCTTCAGAAGTGAATGGAACCCATACCGACGCAATATGTACAATAACTGCCATTGGTCCATAAGGAATCTGATCTTTAGACTGAGAAACTCCGTAACCCCTCCAGTCAACATCCTGAATTGCTTTAGTTATAGCGCATGCGCCCGGCTGATAGAGCAAAGGAACCCTGTTGGCAAGGCGATACACTTTTATCTGCTCATCCTGCGGGTAATCTGGGATCATATAATTGACAGCTGCCTCGATTATAAAAGGGTTTCCGCGATAAACCGCAGGCTGTCTTGTCTTGGCAGTTATGTATTCTCCTTTCGCAAAATTTTCCATTGCTTTGACCAGTTTTTCTTCGCCGATCGGGGTGATGCAGTTCGTAGGCGGAGCCATTATCTTCACTTTATGAAACGCATTAAATATTTTTTCTATGTTTATAAATTCTATCTTGCCCGGCTTGATTCTGGAGTCAACTCCTGCAGTTGCCAAAACCTCAGACGCTACTTTTTCCGAAACTCTGGAGAACTCATGCATGAGCACACCCTTGATATTTCGCGCGGGTGATTCTTTTATAATCTTGCCTAGGTTGCCCAGTTCAACTCCGTACGGATGAGGCTTAATCTCCTTGGGAACAACGGGCATTTCTTTGAGCAGTCTTGTATAGTGAAATTTTTCTTTGGCCGGAGTAATATAATGCACTGCCACATGCGGATTAGCAAGCGAAACTATTCTCAAATACTCATCGACTCCTTTTTCCCCCTTTAAATATCTGCCTTCAACCTCAAACTCAACTTTGACTCCGGATTTTTTATCCCACTCAATCGAATCCTGTTTCGAAACGATCGGTTCATTCCTGCCGGTATCTATCATGATCTCAAAAAAGTAAGCTTTCTTTGCGCCTTCAGTCTTTGAAGTTACCTTAAACGATTTTCCTGTAGTCAGCTGTGAGTACAGACAGACAGCTGAAATACCGATTCCCTGCTGGCCTCTGTTCATCTTTAAGCGATGAAACTTGGATCCGTAGAGCAGCTTACCGAACACGCGCGGGACCTGCTCCTTGACCACTCCGGGACCATTATCTTCAACTGTTACATAATATCTGCTTTCACTGAGCTCTTTGATGTGAACTTTAACTTCCGGCAGTATGCCCGCTTCTTCGCAGGCATCAAGGGCGTTATCTACTGCTTCTTTCACAGAAGTCAGGAGCGCCCTTGTAGGGTTATCAAAGCCGAGAAGATGTCTGTTTTTGGCAAAAAATTCAGAGACTGAGATCTCTCTCTGCTGTTTCGCAAGCTTTTCAGCAATCGCCTCAGGAGGCTTTTCTTGCCTAACCTCTTTTGGAACAGATTCTTTGATCTTTGCCGGCTTTCCATTTTCAGCAGATTTTCGGGCTGCCTTCGCTGATTTTTTAGACTCTGCTTTCTTTGTTTTTAATGTTTTCCCCACATCCCCTCGCTTCAATCAAGATAGTAAATCCAAAAGGAAAATAGAAAAGAAAATATTACTGTATCTATCCCTGTTTTTTATCAAGGAAATTAGTTTTTCAAGCAACAAGAGCTCTTGATCCAAGATTAGAAACAGCGAAAAAGATTTCAGTTTTTACAAAAAATTTTATACAAATCAGACTAGTCTGATGATTCAGATATATATGAATAGTCAGAATACAGGATACAGCACTCTGGATTCAGAAATCAGGAGTCAGAATACCGGGTGAAAAAATAAGGAGGTAATTTATGGAAAAAACAGGATTTTTGACATTTATGCTGGCAATTACTGCCGCAATTACGGACTACGACACGAATAAGCCTGTTCAGCAGGGGTCATCCGAGATAAAAGTACTGAGAATTGAACGGATGAGTATTGAAGGAGGCTGCTGGGCACCGTGCGCAGATTGCTCCAAAATCGGCGAGGCATTCAAACGAATTACTACTGACCTTGCAAAGGAGTTTGGCAAGCAAAAAATAAAAGTAACACTCGTAGAAACAAAACTGGCAGATGAGTATTCTTATTTATCCAACTTGATACTCATAAACGGTAAGGCCGTAGAATTGATAATCCCCGGCGTAAAACTTTCATATACCTACTGCCGCTTATGTTCAAAATCAGCAAATAAAGAGATTTACTATAAAACTCTCGAGTACAGGGGCACACTATTCGAAGGGATATCTTTATCTCTAATAAGAAAAGCGGCTTTCCTGACGACCGGTCTCAATGAACAAGATTCCAATGACAAAGTTTTTGCAAATATACCTTGTACATGTCCGGTTAGCGGAGATAACAGCACACAAAAATTTACA
>JACQRL010000362.1 GCA_016206485.1 Planctomycetota bacterium
ATATGAGTAGTACCCGAGTTTTTTCCAGTTGTCAGGGACTCCATCTTTATTGTCATCATTAAGATGTAAGCTAGTGTTTTTGCTATTGTGTATAAGTCCTACCTTTGTAAATATCTGCCACCCGGAAAAGTCGCTGTTTTCCAACATTTGCGTCCATAGCGTAAATGAAAAACCGTGCGCGACCGGATAGACAAGTCTTTTGATAATATCTATCGCGTGCTGTTGTTCTGTATGATGAGTGCCCGGCGCGCCAGACAGGAGAACTGCTTCACCTGACCAGGTTCCTGATTCAGTTATACAGAACTCAGCGGTCATCCCGAACTCATCAAGCTTCGTCTTGATCTGCGATGCATATGTGACAACTTCTTCGTATTTTAATGCTACTGTGCTTGCGCCCTGCAGGAAATAGTTGTGTATGTCTATAATATGGAACGGCTGAGGTTTTCCTGACTGTATCATTTCATCTTTAAACTTTTTCAGTACAACGTCCTTAAAATCCTTGACTGATTTTTCAGTCCCCAACAGTCCGAATAGGCATATCTTTGCGTTGGGATTTTCAGAGAGTATTGCATCGTGCATAAGCCTGACGGTCTGCGTATATTCCAGCCATGTTCCTTTCCATGCGCTATCCACAAAATCAAGTTCATTACCTACTTGATAGTAGTTTATTACAACGCCGGAAGGATCATCGTCAATGCCGTCTCCGTCATATCTTTCAGCGAGCGCTTTGAGGTAATTTACAAGATGTGCTTCTTCCGCCGCTGTCGCCGGTTTTTTCTGAGATTCAATGGTGCAGAACAACTGAACCATTTTCACCGCGGCAAGCCTCAGGATGTCTTTATCGATCTGGATGTCGTTTGCAAGTATATGTTTTGATCTTCTTCCTGTCCTGAGCACGCCGATATTCACATTCTCCATAAGAGTGACAGCGTTGTCTTCGAAAAAACCTATTGGCGTGTGCAGGGTTGTGACAGATGATTTTGACGCTTGGCCGTTTATATTTGAGCTCTCTTTGTGATCTCCGGGGTTACTTTCAGCCGTAATGTTGCCCGCTGCTTCCTCAGATCTCGATCTGAGACAGCTGCTGGCGCAAAAGATCATTGTCACAAAAAACAGTGTTACAAACCTGCGCAGATGAGTTTTCATATTACCTCCTTTAGCTGTTTTACAGCTTTACTTATGTGATTTTTCGTACAATCCATGTAGATCACTGATTACACCGATTAAGGATATTTTGCCTGACTCTCGTATCTGTGTCATCAAGCTCCTTAATCTGAGAAATCTGTGGAGGAAATCGCGAAACATCACTTATAATTAAGCAGGAAGCTTCATTAAAAGTGTTGATCTGTATTGATTCACTTTAAGGGGACCAATGGCTAGACTTTGACTTTGCAGACCGGTTTTACTCTAAGCTTGATTTTCAGGTAATTATATGCAGAATGTTCTGATTATGAAAGGCCATTCAAAAGCCGCTCAGTTTGCAGCTGAAATACAGGTTAGAGTCCTTTCATCTCTTAACAGTCATTACTATTACGTCACAGGCTAGCTCGCATAGGTTAGCTTAATCTTCAAAAAAATCCTATGTTGCGCTTTTTTATAATGGAGGAAATATGTCATTATTAATCAGCAGTAAGAAGTTGGTAGCCGGAGTCCAGGCGATACAAGAGCCTGTATTTAATCAGGAAAACCAGCTTGTATGGAGGGAATACATCGGCAGGCAGATAGGTCTGATTAAAAAGTATGCGTGCAGTGAGATAATAGACTGTATTAAAGCCATTGGGTTTAGTCCGGACAGGATTCCAAACTACAATGAAACGAACAGGAAACTTTTTGAGATCAGCGGCTGGCAGATGACGTTGGTAAAAGGTTTGGTGCCATTTCCCGAGTACATACATCTTCTCGCAAATAAAACTTTTCCCGTCCCAACATTTATCCGGAAGATTCAGGACTTAGCATACACTCCTGAACCTGATATCTGCCACGATTTGTTTGCTCATCTTATACTCCTTTGCAATCAGTATCTCGCTGACTTTCTTTTCGAAATGGGCAGAACTGCTCAAGTGGTCAGCAGAAAAAGCGTTACTGCGCTTGGACGACTATCCTGGTTCACTTTAGAGTTTGGAGTAGTAGGCCATGGGATCGAAACAAAAGCGTATGGGGCCGGGCTTATTTCCTCTCCGGGAGAGATCTTGAAGCCATCCTCGCCCGAAGCGCGGATCATACCATTCAGTATAGAAGAGGTGATTAAGACTCCTGTAAAAAGTGATATCATGCAAAGCAGGTACTTTAAATTAAGCTCACTGGAACAGCTGGAGGAGTGCAGGAAGTATTTTCATTATCTTAGAATGAAATAACAATCGCTTTGAATTTAATAATTCCACTTTAATAACTTTTTAAGCACTGCGTTGTTTCATAATGCATAATGTTGTAATTGCTTCGTCATGTCAGTGTTCATTGTTTGAGACTAACAGTAAAATTTGCGTCAGACTCTGTCGCATTTGTGTCATTTACGGAGGCGGTTGTATTACTTATAGCAGCAGATGTATTAGTAACTGAGCCCGTTGCTTCGGAGGCTGTTGCCAGCGTCGCAGTTTCTGTTACTCCAGTATTTGACGTATTAGTTTTTCCATTCTTGTTGACTATTACAAGCCAGGAATCAATGCCACCGATCCCAAATGACTTTGTACCGCCTACGGCCACAAAACCACCCGACACTTCCCTGATAGATGATCCTACATCTACAGATGAACCTCCATATGACCTTTGCCAGCTTACTGTGCCGGTTGAAGTCAATTTTATAATCCACATATCCAGCGAACCTGCGCCAAATGAACCTGTATAACCAATGACTATATATCCGCCTTCAGTGGTCTGTCTGACCTCTCTTGGCAGATCATTTTCAGAACCGCCATATGTCTTCTGCCAATCTAATGTCCCGTCGCCTTTTAATTTTAAAATCCAGAATTCATACTTTGAGTCCAGATCAGGATCGGTGTATCCGGCGACTATGTATCCACCATCCGAAGTTTGAGAGATTGATTCAGCGCGATCATCCCCTGCAGTACCATACCTTTTTTCCCAGTCAACACTTCCATCATTTTTTAGTTTTATTATCCACACATCGTACTTGCCATCGATATCATGGTCTGAATAACCCGCAACAATATATCCGCCGTCCGATGTTTTCTGGATTTCATATGCGACATCATCACCAGCCGTACCGTAGGACTTCTGCCAGTCGATAGTTCCATCCGATTTCAGCTTCAACACCCAGATTTCTCTCAGAAAATCGTTGTTAGGGTCAGTAACGCCGGCAACAATGTAACTGCCTGCAGATACTTCCAGCACAGAAAATGCCTCATCGTTTCCGCCATTGTTATCATACCTTTTTTGCCATGAGATGGCGCCGCTCTCATTTAATTTCAGTACCCAGATGTCAGTGTTGACACCTCCGCCCGAATTAGTCCTGCCCGCCAGGATGAAGCCGGGGTTTTCAGTATGCTGAATACTGTTTGACCAGTCATTGAACCCGGATGTCCCATATTTTTTCTGCCAGTTTACAGTTCCATTCGACTTAATACTTATAACTTCGGTATCGTAATCGGCTGAGCTTCCGCTGCTGTGTGAATTTGTATTGCCTGATCCGGTAAGATCCGCCTGGACGTCGAAATCATCATTCGCGTTGCCGGGCGGCGCATACACTGACGAAAATTCATCATCGAATACTTGCCCAAGTATCATGAAAAATCCCGCAAAGGCGCCTACGGCAGCTTCTAATTGCTCATTCGATCCCGCAGCATTTATAGCTGTATCTAGACTGGAACCGCCTCTTCCCTTGCATGACGGCAGACAAAAGAACGTTAAAAGAATAATAAATGAAATTATAAATACCGACTTAAAAATTCTTATCATAGATTCCTTACTATATACTTTGATTTAATATTTACAATGGAAGCTCACGAAGGTTAGTTGATGCGTTTCCGGACGCATTCTTAGCGATTAAAAATTCGAATTGGGAAGAGCCAGAGACGGGAGTCGGACCTGCTATCAAGTTTAAAATTTAAACTTTAAAATTCAAAATTGAAGAGCCAAGGATGGGAATTGAACCCACAACCCCCGCTTTACGAAAGCGGTGCTCTGCCATTGAGCTACCCTGGCCTTCAAATTTAAACTTTAAAATTTAAAATTTAAAATTAAAGGAGAAAAGCTAGATTAAATACTCTTTACTATTTATTTAGTCAACATCCGAAAAAATAGTGATGGGCAGTTTAAATTTAAAATTACAACGAATATGCAAGAGAACATGTATACGTTACAGGTGTTTGAAATTTAAGATTTAAAACTTAAAACAGCGGGGATTGTTTTGGTCTTTCCCTCAATATTGTACATTGAACATTAGAACAATGCACAATGTTAATATTCATTAAACCGGCCAAGATGGGCTTTCAGAGTGCGAAGGATGAGATTAAACAATCAAACCTATAATCCCCCGATTCCTGACTTCTGACTACTGAAACCTGTATTCTATTATTCATACGCTTTCCAATTTGCTTTACATAAAGATGCCGATATAATGTTCAGATACCTTTAGAGTATGGAAATAAGCTTTTCTAAAATATCCATCTTCAGAATCTCATTAGCAATCTTAAGTATGTTCATTATATTTGCCCTTCCTTACACCATTATAGCCGACTGGTCAAACAGCAGCACTTCTAACAATCCTATTTCTGCTGTAGGAGGAGCGCAATATCTCGGTGATATTACGACCGATGGTTCAGGTGGAGTTATTATGGCGTGGACAGATTCAAGGACCGGCATTGACATTTATGCGCAGAGGATTAACTCGGAAGGAACCGCTCAATGGACAGCCAATGGAGTAGAAGTGGGAACAAGCAGTTCCCGAACTGAATCATTTCCAAAAATAATCCCTGACGGTTCTGGCGGGGCAATAATAGTTTTTGTCGACCTTACCTCAAACGATCTGTATGCGCAAAGAATTAATTCTTCAGGTCAAGCTTTATGGACAACAAACGGAGTTCTTGTCACAGATGGCGCGGCAGTAATGCTCGATCAGTTCACATCGGCAGGACTCTGGGGAAATTATGATGCTTTCATCGCTGTTCCGGACGGCTCAGGTGGAGTAATAGTCGTTTGGGAAGATGGAAGAAACGGATTACTGGGTGGTGAAATAAGAGTACAAAGACTTAATTCAAGCGGGAATCTTCAGTGGAGCAGTACCGGAGTACAAGTCATAGATGCAACTGCAGTAGGAAGCGTTCTGGATGATTTGATTTCTAACCCACACGCAATCAGCGACGGACAAGGCGGTGTCTTTATAGCAGCAGAGGACTGGTCCAGATATCTGGAGGGAACCACTCGAATAGACATGGTTATGCAGCGAGTAAACTCAAGCGGCAGCCTGGTATTTTCAGCAAGCGCAACAAGCCCTTTAGTCTTGTCAAGCGCTGATGGACATAAACTTAGCGCAAGATTAGTAAGCGATGGATCGAGCGGTGCGATTGCAACCTGGTACAGCAATGTACCGGGAAACTTTGATATCTACGCTCAAAGAATAAATTCGTCCGGAACAGTCCAATGGACATCAGGCGGAGTGCAGCTGACTTCAGGTTCAGGTCCACAAGTTTATCCTCAGCCAGTCAGTGATGGGCAGGGAGGAGCGATTTTTGCATACGTTGATGAAACAGACAGTACAAATCTTAATCTTTATGCACAACGGATAAATAGTAATGGAGCTGTTCAATGGGGCTCCTCTGGTATAGCATTATGTACTGCGACTGGAAATCAACCCGGAAACAGGGCAGGCTACGTAGTTTTGCCAACTCTTTTCTTCTTCAGAGAACATATTCGAGGTGTTGCGGCAACTTTTGATTCAACAAAATTTGTATTTACGTGGGATGATGAAAGAAATTCAGGCAGTAGCGGAGATGATATATACGCCCAAATGGTTGATATAAACGGAAATATCCAATGGACATCAAACGGAATCGCGGTCTCGACCGCATCCGGACAGCAACCTGCACCTACAGCCGTGATTAGCGGAAGCGCATATGCAAAGTTTGACTTAAGACTTGTCTCAACCAGTACAGGAATCGTAATCACGTGGGGGGACGCCAGAGGCAGCACAACTGATTTTTACGCTCAAAAGATTAATACAGATGGAACACTTGGACTGCCAACCGCTCCAACCGGACTCGCAGTATCATCCACATCAAATACAGAACTGACTGTGAGCTGGGCAGATAATTCAAGTGTTGAATCAGGATACAAACTCCAAAGAAGCACAGATAACATCAACTTCACTGAAATCGCAAGCCTGTCAGCCAACACAACATCATATTCAAACACAGGACTGTCAGAAGGAATAAGATATTACTATAAAATCAAAGCATCTCTAACCGGGGCAAACGACTCATCATTTACATCCAGCCAGTCTCAATTCACAAAACTAACTCCTCCAAGCAACTTTCAAGTAACAGCAGAGGGTAGCAACTTAAGCATACTAACCTGGACAGATAACTCATCCAAAGAAACAAGTTATATCATCGAAAGAGGTACCGACGGAACAAGCTTCAGCCAGATTGGAACAGTCGCAGGAAATATATCTACATACAACGACTTTACAACCAGTGAGGGCACCAACTACTTCTACAGGATCAAAGCAAGTAACGTAAGCACAAGCTCAGACTATGTGTCGCCTTCCAACGGAAGCAGTGTAACAACACCGGTCGCAGGCAAAAAGAGAACCAGAAGATGCGGACTAACTACTCAACCTCAGACATCTAATTCTCACCTCTTTCTACTTTCTTTACTCGCCACGCTACTGACTATCAAACTAATCACAAAGAAGTAAACAGTAGTCAGAAGTCAGGATTCAGGGGGGTGCGTGTCTTAACTTTTTAGATAAGGCCATACATTATTGTGGATTTTTGTAGTCTGCCGTGAGACTAAATGAGCCCTGCTGAATACTTACTACCGAACACTGTCTACCGATTTCTGACTCCTAAATCCTTTATTTTGTTAATTTGTCGATATTTACCCTAGACGGGGGAAAGCATGCCAATTGCGAATTTTATATTTCTAATCGCTAATTTAGAAGCAGGTCTGCAGTCACCAGACTGGCCCATCGATACAAACGAAAACAAGGCAGTTTGTACAGAATTACGCAATCAGTTTAACCCCTCAATAACTGCGTGCGAAGATAGAAACGTAATAATGGTCTGGTCAGACAGCAGAAGTCTTAAAACATTAACCGATATCTACGCCCAAAAAATAGATTCAAACGGGAAAGAACTTTGGAGCAAAAACGGACTGCAGATCTCAGCAAAATCAGGACATGAAACCTGTGCCAAAGTCATAAGCGATAAAGAAGGAGGAGTATACATATTCTGGGTCTCTGCGGACAAAGATAATAACGATATCTACGGTCAAAGAGTAGACTCGACCGGAAGATTGCTTTGGGACAAAGATAAGGCAATAATCACGGCAAAAGGTTGCCAGCCAGCGCACTCCGTAATGGATAAGATGAATAATCTGGATAATCTGCGGTTAATTCATGATAGAAAGGGTGGTGCAGTGATCATTTGGACAGACTCCAGAAATTACAAAGATACAGGAGTAGATATCTATGCGCAAAGAATAGATAAAAACGGCTCAAAAATTTGGAATGAAGATCTTGCGGTTGCTTCCAGAAAAGGAGACCAGACCAACTTTTACGCCGTGAGCAATGATGCAGGTTATTTCATAGTTGTGTTCGAAGACTGGATCAACAGCAACGACTCAAATATATCAGCCCAATGTTTTAATCTAACCGGAAAACTTCAGTGGGATAACAACACAATAATATCTTCAAAAGGCAGCGTCCAAATAATCCCAAAATGCGCGAACGATCTGACGGGGGGAGTGATCGCAGTATGGACAAGCAATACAGACGGTGACAGCGACTACAATATTTTTGCTCAAAGAATTTCCAGCGAAGGCAAACTGATCTGGAAAGATGATCTCAAAGTAACACCTGCGCCAGGGAATCAAAAATACCCAGTGATTACACCAGATGGATCCGGCGGGGCAATAATCACATATGTGGATGAATCGAATGGAAATAGCAACAGAAATATTTATGCCTGCCGCGCAGGCTATGACGGCAAACTGTTGTGGGAAAGAGAGCTCTGCACCGCTCCTGACAACCAGCCTGCATCGATTCATTCACTGAGCAGAAACAATTTCACATTTGATTTTTATTCCAATCTGCAATTATTGAATATCGAGCGCGACAAATTCATGGTCATATGGGACGACAATCGAAACAAAGAATCAAATACTGATATTTATTTTCAGATACTGAATAACTCCGGAGACTTGAAGCTTCAAAAAAATGGACTTCCTTTATCCTCTGCCATGGCGAGGCAGTCAACTACTGTATGGGAACTAAGCGCGGTCGCTACAGATAAAGGAATAGTCACAGTCTGGAGCGATAACCGCAACGCCGACACAACAGGAACAGATATTTATTCAAATTTCATTAATTGTGATGGAAAGCATGGAAGGATAGCGACTCCTGCAAATCTGGCGGCTGCCAGCCTTTCTGACAGTCAGATACAACTCACGTGGAACGACAGCTCGGATATTGAATTCGGTTATAAAATTGAAAGGTCATCAGACGGGTCATCTTATACTGAAATTGCGACCGTGCCGCAAAATACAACATATTTTACAGACAGTTCTCTAACAGAATCCACAATATATTATTACAGAATCAAAGCAGACGGGGCTGCTGACACAGACTACAGTGATACTATCTCAGCAACAACATTTCTCAAAGCTCCTTCCGAATTTACAGTCAATGTTACATCAAGAGTATCTGCGATAATTACATGGAAAAACAACTCAGATACTGATTGTTCAGTAACACTGGAAAAAAGCATCGACGGCAGCGATTTTGTGCAGATGGTAAAACTTCCATCTTATATGAGCAGGTTTGTCGACAGATCAGTAAATGCGGTAAAAAACTATTCGTATAGAATAAGGGTGATCAGCGACTCAGGTTCCTCCAATTATATCCTGCCTGAACTTGAAATCAGTGCTTCCGGAACCAGCCGGGCGCGTATGTGTTTCCTGACAACAACTCAGAACAAAGGCAGCACCTGGACACTAGCGACATTATTTTTCGCGTTTCTTTTGTATTCACTACTAATTCACAAAGTGAATCCATAGCGAACCAGATCTTTTGTTGAATACTTTCTCGAAACAAGAAAAGCTTCTTTGAGCTTCAATTCATCTGAAACTCTCTTCAGCTTATTCAGATCGCCTTGCGCAGCATTTAGTTTCACGTCGATCGCTGTTTTTTCATCGTATATAAAATCTATTTCGACTCCGCTTTTTCTTTTGTAGTAGTTAACCTTCTTGCCTCTTGTCTTCAGCAAATTATACACACAGTTTTCAAATAATCTTGCATCATCAATTTTAGCAAAGTGATTGAGGATTCCCGTGTCGCATATATAAATCTTTGGAGATTTTCTTATCTCGATATCCCTGCTCCCCGAAAATGGTTTCACAAGACTTATAAAATATGAACCTTCCAGGAAACTTATATAGTCCATGAGTGTCAGCCGGGAAATTCCAAGTTCTGATGCAAGTTTAGAGATATCGAGATTTGATCCGACGCGCTGCATGAGAAGAAGAATAAGTTCCTGAATAACTGTATTTTTTCTGAAGTCACGAAGTCTCATTACTTCAAGCTGAAAATATGAAGTAAAGACATCATCAAGATATTTGTTCTTTGCATCTGCAGAACTTTGAAGCACAACCTCCGGAAATCCTCCGTAATTTACGTATTCATCAAACAACACATTAACTGTATCGAACATAGGCTGGGTAATATCTGATGAAGTCTTTGGAATTTGTATATCAGCTCCTTTGAATTTAAGAAATTCTTCGAAGTTCAGCGGATAAAGTTCAAAGAGATATTTTCTTCCAGTAAGCGATTCGGTAAAAAAATTCTTGAGATAAAAACTCACAGACCCTGTAAGGAAAAACTTAATGTCGTAATTATCCATCAGGTATTTGACCACACTTGGAAGGGTTTTGACAAGCTGTATCTCATCAAGAAAGAGGTACGCTCTCTTTGAAAAATCGACCCCGAGAAACGCAAGATTCTTTTTCACCATCTCATAATTATCATTATCAAAATATTTCTGATTGAGAGGATTTTGAAGGTCCAGAAAAAGCTTGTTTGAACTTTTTATCTTCTCAAATATGTACCTGAGCAAAGATGTCTTTCCAACCCTTCTCATACCTGTCACAACAATAGCCTCTTTGGAATCTAAATATGGAGATATCTGACTGAACAAACTCCTCTGCTCCAACATACAGATACTATATAAAAAGTCCGACTATTTGTATAGTAGAACTATACAGACTGTATTAGTTAGTATTTGTTATTTGTGGGTAATATTTATCAGACTATCCTGATTCCCGTCCTTATAAATAGTTGTCGAACCTAGTGCAATAACAATAAGCCCTATAAATAAGCCAACTACCAGTACCAAAAGGAAACCGCACAAAACCTTTAATAAATACTTCATAACAATATATACACCATTTCTTTTGCTTCCTTTAACAAATCTATTCTGATTGAATCTCATACAAAATTTGAACTATGCGCCATTTAACCTAAATTATGCTCCAGGTATGATTCCCCAGTTAGTAAAAATAGGGCTCTTTCTTTTTATTCAAAGTGACCCTCCTCAAGCAGATGAGCCTCAGCTCGCTGTTCTCAGAGGACACACCGGGTTCGTTTTTGCTGTGGCAATAACAGAAGACTGCAAATATATTATATCGGGAAGTCTGGATGCAACGATAAAGATCTGGGAGTTGAGCTCCGGTAAGGAGTTGCTTACACTGTCTGGCCATACGAGTCCCGTAATGACAGTTACAGTAAGCCAAGATTTCAAATATATAGTTTCAGGAGATAAGGAAGGTATTGTTAAGGTATGGGAAATACCCTCCGGAAAAGAACTTCTTAGTCTCGCAAAACATACTGCGCAAATCACGTCTGTCGCAATAAGTAGAGATAATAAATATATAATATCAGCAGGTACGGATAACACTGCAATTATTTGGGAGATCCCTTCAGGTAAACCGCTTTACACCTTATCAAGTCACACTGGTAGAGTAAATGCTGTCGCTATCTCCAGCGATTCAACATTTGCAGTGACAGGAAGCCAGGATACATCTGTAAAAATCTGGGAACTTTCTACAGGAAAGGAATTAAAAACTATAAGCGGACGTGAAAGCGCCGTAATGTCAGCGGCAATAACACCCGATCTGCAAAGTATCATCACCGGAAGTGAAGATGGAATTATCAGAATATCTGATATTAAATCGGGAGATCTGAAAAAAGAAATTGATTCAGGAGAAAACATTGTATTTTCAGTTTCGTTAAGCAAAGATGGGAAGCATCTTGTATCAGCAAACTACAACAAAACAGTTAAGATATGGGATATCGACACAGGCAAAAACGTTGCAACATTACAAGGAACACCGGACATCATTACTTCTACTGCAATAAGCAGCGACAGTAAATATATCACGTTGGGCGGATCTACCAATATAATAAAAATCTATGACCTTGTATCGGGACAGGAAACAAAAGCCATGCAAGGGCGCATTTCTGCAGTAACATCGCTTGCAACCAACAAAACCATCATTCTTACCGGGAGCACAGACAACACAGTAAAAATCTGGGATATAGCGGGAGGGAAAGAGATAAGGCCGCTGCTAAGTTACAGCGCTCCGGTCACGTCCATTGCAATAAGCAAAGATGGAAGCATTACAGCCTCTGGAAGTGTAGACAACACACTGAAAATATGCGATCTTAATACCTCAGAAATTACAAAAACATTTAGCATGAACTCACGTTATATAACATCCATATCCGTCAGCAACAGCAAGAAACTTCTGGCTGCCGGAGGCGCGGGCAAATCGATCAAAGTATGGGATATTGAATCGGGAAAAGAAGTTTTTGTGCCTACAGAAGTCGCAGATGACGTGTCGTCACTAGCTATAAATCCTGATGACACAAGGTTAGCAGTCGGATTTGTAAATGGAAATATACAAATCCATCAATTACCTGATGGAAAGGAACTAAACAAACTGTCGGGGCATTCAAGCACAGTAAACTCGATCGAATTCAGTCACGATGGAAAATATATTATCACAGCCAGTAGAGACAAAACTATTAAATTGTGGGAATCGGCTTCATTCAAAGAGGTGCGGACATTTTCAGGGCACACCGCCGGGGTCAATACAGCGGTGTTCGGTAAAGATGATGTACAAATAATCTCAGGCAGTCAGGATACAACTGTAAGAGTATGGGACAGCTCAACCGGAAATGAATTAAGAACACTTAAAGGTCACACTGCAACTGTGACATCAGCTGCTGTTACACCTACGGGAAAAGGAATTATAACATCAAGCATAGATGGAACACTGAAATTCTGGGATCTGCAGTCAGGATCTCTTCTCGGAACTCAGATCCTGTTCAAAGGAAGCGAATGGGTATTCATAACACCTGATAAAAGATTTGATTGCTCGCTTTACGGATCAGATTACTGCGGGTGGGTTGTAGGATTGAGCTATTATCCATTTGAACTTTATGAGGACAAATACCGTTCAAGGGGCCTGCCTTCTCAGATTCTCGCAGAGTATTTCGGATTTACTCCTTCTGTTGGGACTGAAAAACCTGTGACATCCGATAGAGGTTTTACACCCCCGCCAACTGTTGTGATCAGCAGCCCTCAGGATGGAATCGAGACAAGAGATTCGAATATAGAGATACGATTAACCATCGTACACGACAAGGAGATTACCGGAGTAAACTTGTTTCAGAATGGCAAGCAGATTACTGGAAGAGGTGTTGCAGGAAAAAGAAAAGATAAAAATACAGTAGAACCCACTCAAAATCCAAAAGAAAGGGTCCCATCACAATTCGAATACACTATCCAGGCTAGCCTTGTCCCGGGAGATAATATTTTGGGCATACAGGCAGTTGACGCCAGCGGGATCAAAAGTCAGAAGGAAACTATACGACTTAAATACAATCCTGCGGCTGTGATCAAGCCTAAACTTTGGATATTGTCGATAGGTGTCAGTAAATATAATGACCCTAATCTTCAGCTGCAGTATGGAGCAAGCGACGCCGAAAGATTTGTGAAGACCCTAAGTGAAAAAACATCGGGACTCTACGAGGGAGTTCAGGCAGATCTGGTTCTCAACGAGAATGCCACAAAAACAGGAATCATGAAGGGCATAAGCAAGATATCAAAACAAGCATCGGTTCAGGATGTTGTGATAATATTCATGGCAGGGCATGGGGCTAAAGATCTTAAAGGAAATTATTACTTCATTTCGTGCGATACAGACAAAGATGATCTGTTCGCAACAGCAGTATCATGGCGCGATATAGAAGGAGGGATCGAACAAATGGCAGCGCAGAAGGTTATTCTTCTTGCTGATACCTGCCACTCGGGAGATGTAATGAAGTCGCGAAGCACAATAGATGATCCTCAGGCGCTGGTCGAAAAACTGGTAAAAGCATATGGCGTTGCCATCCTCGTTTCTTCAACCGGTCAGGAAAGGTCGCTTGAATCCGGTGAATGGGGAGGAGGCGCATTCACAAAGGCGCTTGTTGAGGCGATCGAAAACACTGACGGCAAAGCAGACAACGACAAGGATAATGCAGTGTCAATTATTGAACTGCAGCAATATGTGACACGACGAGTCATAGAACTTACCAAAGGACAGCAGCACCCATACATTCCTCCAAGCCCGAAGGGTTACACGGATTTTCCTGTATCTAAAGTGAACTAAAGTTTTTTTAAAACTCGGTCTGTTTCAAAGCGGATTATTCATGCTTGAACCACCTCGTCAGGCAGACCTTGTCAGCGGATTGATACCGGCTTAGATCAAGTTTATATACCTTTCCATCCTTGGTTTTAACCGCTGCCTCGCCTCCATGTTCAGATTTTTCAGTGACGGTATTTATAACCACAGGTTTTTGTACTGATACTTTGGTTTTCATCTGCCAAGAAGTCCCCCTGACTGACTTGAGAAGATCTTCAAGTTCAAGTATAGGATTTATGGAAGCGATAAGATAAACATGCTCAACCCCTTTGTTTTCATCAAGATAGAACCACTCATCCCCCGCAGGAGCGTATATCGGCTCGCTTTTTGTCACATCATATCTTTCCCCTTCCTCAGGCAACAAAATATCAATTTTGGTAGTAGCATCAATCTGAAATATATATGCATAGCATGGCCTGCTGGCAGAGAAAACTATTTTATAATTATCTTTTGATGTGAGAACATCTCCATCTTTCAGCTGCATGACACTTGAAGAACCGGTTCCAAGCTGTTTTACAATGTCAAATTCTACTGAGATTAATTTATCCTCCGGAACAGGCTCGCCTTTCTTGTCACCATCCATATTGCCCAGCAAACTAAAAATACCAGTGACAGTCTTGGCATATTGGAATCCAAATGCAGAACCTGCAAGGTCAACCAGCGCAGGAACCGCCTGTAGTATAGGCAATGCCGCACAGGAAGTGACAATAATCACAATTAAAACCAACAAAGAGCTCTTTAAAATCTTATGAATTCGTTTCATAACAGATATTTAACAAATCTTGCGCGCAGAGACACCTAATATTAGCAGAAGTTTGGCACAACTTATGTACTTCTGACACAGAAGCACAAAACAACAACACAGAGACACTGAAAGGATAAGAAATTTTATTTTTCTGTGTTTCCGTGAGTTTTCCGTGCCTCGGCGTAACTTTAAAAAGATTTGCCGAAGCTTTGTTAGCTGAACCTTGGTGAAATAAGAAAACAGAAATCAGGAGTCGGTAGGCG
>JACQRL010000371.1 GCA_016206485.1 Planctomycetota bacterium
GGTTTTAAGTTTTAATTGCTTCACGCAACCGTTTGTTAAATTTGTTGTGTTAGAAGTATAAATCGGAGCAATGTAATGGAGATAACATTAGATAGATTAGCTCAAAAGTTTAATATACATAGATCCACTGTGTCAAGGGCACTGAGTGGCATTACAGGGGTAAGTCCTGAACTTCGGGATAAAATAATTAAAGAAGCGGAAGAGATGAATTATCAACCACATGCTATTGGACGTGCACTGGCTACCAAGAAAACAAATACTATTGGTTTAATTGTCCCTTGTGTCTGGAATCCATTGTGTGGTGAGATTATTCATCACTTAGAAGTTTATGCCCATTTGAAATATTTTAATGTCATGCTAAGTGTTACTGGATACGATGAAACTGAGGAAATTAATGCATTACGCACGTTAATGTATAGGCAAGTAGATGCCGTTCTGATATTGACTAATTATGAGTTTGGTAAAGACAAACTTTTTTTAGAATTTAAGGAATCCAGTATTCCTTTTGTAGTAATAGGATATTCTGCACCTGCTAATATCAACTACGTAGCGGTTGATAGAGAGACAGGAGTTAATATGGCAGTAGAGCATTTAACAAACTTAGGGCATAAACGAATTGCTTCTGTGGGGCTAATCATGAAATCTTATGACCACAAATTTATAGGTTATAAAAAGGCATTGGAAAAAGAAGGATTGGAGATAAGAAATGATTTTATTGTTACCTGTGAGGCGAGTTTTGAAACAGGCTATAACTCGGCTAAAAAGATACTAAAACTTACACCGTGCCCCACTGCTGTCTTTGCTGCTTCAGATGTAATTGCAATAGGATTGATAAATGGATTTAAAGAAATGGGTGTTAGGGTTCCGGAAGACATAGCAGTTGTTGGTTTTGATGATATAGAAGTAGCAGCTTATGCTGGAGTGCCTCTTACTACCATTCATCAGCCGAAAGAAGAAATGGCAAAAATCGCAATTGATATTGTTTCGGAGTATTTGAGATGTGTGGAAGAAGAGGCAAGGGTGCCTCTTGTGCGACAAAATTTGGTTGAACCTAAACTTGTAATTAGAGATTCCTGTGGGATGAAGTTGCAACAGAGGAACATAGTTCTGCAACCGCGTCTTATTGTGCGAGAATCAACCGGTCATTGCAGAATGAAGGATAGGAGCGAGTGATGGCAAATCTTACCGGGGAAGGAGGTGAATTGATAGGATAGCCATTTTAGATAGATGAGGGTTGGCAGGGTACCTCGTAAAATATTACCCTAAGAGGTTCCGCTTGGAAGCGGAAGGACTTAAAAGAAGATAGTATCAAGAAAAGAGTAAGAACAAGAAAAAGGAGGGATTAAAGATGGTTAAGAAAATGAGGAATTTAATAGTATTTACGGCGATATTGTCCATTGCCGTTCTGGGGAGCGTGGCCTTTGCGGAGACGCTGAGTGACTACCTCCGTTTTGGCATCACTAATGACAATTTCCGACCTCGTATATATGGATATACCACAGGGTTTACCACTGACAATTTTGGCATTTCGATAAATGATAATGGTGTATCTTCTCCGTCAAAGATGACCTCGGGATACGCGGCTGCCAGGATAAGACTTGTTACCAGCAACTCCACAACAGGAAGCAACATAAATTTTGAAACTATGACCCCGTCTGGCACCAGTTATACAACCAGGATGGCGATAAAAAATGATGGCAACGTTGACGTTACGGGCGATATGTTTCTGAATGATGCCACTCCGAACCTCCGTTTTGGCATCACTAATGACAATTTCCAACCTCGTATATACGGATATAGCTCAAGTTTTGCCACTGACAATTTTGCCATTTCGATAAATGATAATGGTGCGTCTTCTCCGTCAAAGATGGCCTCGGGATACGCGGCTGCCAGGATAAGACTTGCTACCAGCGCCACAACAGGAAGCAACATAAATTTTGAAACTATGACCCCGTCTGGCACCAGTTATACAACCAGGATGGCGATAAGAACTGATGGCAACGTCGGCATCGGGACCACGAATCCAGCGGAAAAACTTGATGTAGTGGGAAATGTTAACGTCTCGGGCACAATTACGAGTCAGAGTATTTCTACGTTAGCGGGACAAATTGCTCAGTTGCAGAATTTGCTGGCTATCGTTTCCGGCGATCCCAATCTCATTAACTGGGTCAATGATAATAGTAGCACCATTCAGAGTCTTCAGGGTCAGATTACGGAAAACGATGGCGAGATCAATCTTCTTCAGGGAGAAGTGGATGCACTATCTGCTGCTATTGCACTTGAGAGTGATCCGAATAAGATAGAGACGCTTGAGAGTCAGATGACAGCGGTGCAGAATGACATCAGTAATTTGAGACAGGCAGATATCAACCTGCATGATGAGATCGTGAGGTTGACTTCGGCAAATAAGGCGCTGATTGATGCGAACACGGCTGCTATCGCTAAGAACCTTGAATACATTCAGTACATTGAGACTGCTCTATCAGCACCCGGAGCCAGTGGAATATCAAGGTACCAGAGGATAACGACGACACCATAGTAGAATAGATTAGAGGAGTAGGTTAAAGAAAGGGGGGGCAATTGCTCCCCCTTTCCTGCACGGGACTTTCAGATAAAGGGAGAGATGATGAAGAGAAGTCTTTTGGTGGTTGCCATAGCCATAGTATCCATTGCCGCCGTTTTACCGGCATGGACAGAGGAGGTGAAGAAAGAAGAGAAAAGGTTAGAGATAGAGGGAAGGGTGCAGTCAGAAAAAGACATTCTGGTAGCCAATATAAATGCCCTGCGCAATCAGGAAACACGGGTCACAGTCCTTCAGCAACTCCTTAATGAGGAGACAGCCAATCTACGGCAGATGGAGGCAGTATTCTGCGACCGATATAATCTTGTCCCTGAGAAGTACCGGTCCGGGAAGTACCAATATAATGCTGACACTGGGGAGTTTAGTGAAGTATCTGGAGATAATAGCGGAGGCCCCATGCAGGTAAAGCCGAAAAGTGAATAGATGTGTGGAAAAGAGATGCCCAGACAGACTTTGGTCAAGATGACTTACTTTTGGAGGTATGTCTCGCACCAACACAGACATGGGATGACGCTCATAGAACTTTTGGTCGTGATTGCTATCATAGGTATTCTGGCAGCGATGCTATTGCCTGCCTTAGAGACAGCCAGAGAGAAAGCCAGAGCTTCCAACTGTATCAGTAACCTAAAACAGATTGGTTTAGGTTTTATGATGTACGCTAATGACAATGATGGTTGGGCTCCTAACTATTATTATGATGTCACAAATGACAGAAGTACTCGTATAGCGAGGAGTGCTCTTTGGAAGCAGGGGACTACCTATTACGGAACGGGAGCCACACTTTTTCAAGGAGGGTATATTACATCTCCTAATGTTTTTTTGTGTCTCTCACGGAACAGGTATCCTCAGCCTCCAGTTACCTATATGTACTGTTTTGATATGCCTACGTATGGTACAGTAGGAATAAGTACTTTTTATTGGCTTAATTCTTCTTATCAATTCAATCTTTACCGTAATGAAGATATGGATGAAGGTCCGGAACTCGCTACGGTTGATACCAATCCCCCAAGTTACAAAGTTGGGGATAATCCCGGAAGACCGATGGCGGCTGATTATTTTAGTGGGAATGCTGCTGGTTCTGTTTGGATTGTTCATGGAGGAGGTATAAACGTTCTTTATGAAGATGGAAGTGTAACGTTTTATCCTCCAGGTGCATGGACATATTACGGAGGTCAGGGCTGGGAATCAGCAGCCACCTGGCGCAGTTTAACAAGATAAATTTTTCTATTGAAGGGGAAGTGTTATGACGGGACAGAAGTTATTTTTTGGGTTAGCCTTATGTTTATTGGGTCTTTCCCATGTTTTTGCGGCAGGTGAGAATAGAGTTAGAGGAGTGGCAATTTTTTCAGAACCGGGATTCCCTTACTCTGCTATGCCGGATACGGTAACTCCAGAATACATTCTGGATGCCTTGTTGAAAAGCGGGATAACTGCTTCTTTCATTTCTGCCAGGGAGTTATCTGACCCGTTGGTGTTAAACACCCAAAGATATTCAGCACTGATAATGAGCTATGGAGAAACCTTCCCAGTTGCTAACAAGACACTTTCTAACATCGGAAAATTTGTTCGAGGGGGAGGGGGTATTGTCTGCCCGGCCGGCGTTCCTTTAAGTCACCCTGTTATATTTGAAAATAATCAATGGGTTGATACCGGATTTAATACCAAGGCTTCCCAAAAAGTTTTTAATGAAATTCTGGGGATTACGGGAATCTATCGGGAAACCAAGAAATTGACCAGAACAGTAGTAACGTCGCCTCGTTTTCTGCCTAACCTCCCATTAGAATGGAACTTTGGAGGCGAACTCGGTTTTTTTCCAAGAATTTGTAGTTTTGAGATAGAAAAAGGGAGAATGAAAGATAGTACTTTTCACGGGACTAAAATCCCTTTTTCCATAAACTCCAATATCCCTGTTACTCATACTATTGCCGAAGATGGCGAACCTGCTCTGGTGTCATTTTACTTTCTGGGACATTTTCCAAATAATGTCATTCTGGGTTTTGTGGGGGAAAACCATCCATGGAACCCTAAAACGTGGCAGTATGCGGAAAAAGCGATTGCAGATTTTACGAGGCTTGCCATTTCTGCCTACATCAACATTGAAGATGTACGCACGGATTTATTCTCCTATCACGACGGAGAGAAAATAGAGATTTCAGTTGATATCTTTGGCAACCAGGAAGTGCCCGGTAATCTAAAAATCTGGGTCATTGGCAGAGATAGCCACAAGATATATTTTTCCCATGAATCAATCGTTACCCAGCAAGCGTATACTCACCAGACGGTTACGGTCTCGTGGGAGCCGGAAACATTACCCGGCCAGATTTTTGATGTTATTGCCCGGGTGTCCCCGAATGATATTTCTCTCTACAGCCAGGATACGAGTATGTTTTTCGCATCATCTTCCCTTCCTGCCATGGCTGACTCATCGGTAGACCTGAAGATGCGAAATGGTATCCCACACGTTGATGGTAAGCCCTCATGGCTTAATGGGGTAGCAACATTTACTGGTGACTTGAGGGGTGTTGGGATTTTTTTTAGTTCTTTCAGACCTGGCGGGGAATCTTATTACCACCCACTATACGATAATCTTGATATGCAGATAGGCATGCTTAAGGCGATGGGTGCTAATTTCATCCGGGAAGGATATTACGTTGGATCCATAGAACCAGTCACGTTCCAGAACGAAGATTCCCCGGCATTGAGGGGGTTGGATGCATTTATCATGCTCGGTACAAAAAATAGGATAATTATGGATATCGGACCTACTGTTGGTGGGCAGGGCACACCGTTTTGGGAAAACCTGAGAACTAAAGCCAGCCAAGGCCCCGCGGTCAAAGAGGCTCAGCAAAATAATAGTTATTATAACTACCTCTATCAAGATGAAGATCTGGTAAAGGCTGAAGACGAATTTATTTTCAAGTTTGCAAACCGGTACCGTGACTATAAAAATATTGCTTGGGAACTTCTTAACGAGAACCATTCATATTATCCAGGTGACTTATTTCCACCGTTTAAGATACTTAAAGAGAAAGAAGTAGTTGACATGGCATGGCTTAAACGCCGGGTTGAATTAGTGAAGAAGGCAACCGGCAGGGAAGATGCCTTCACGTTTGTTCAGGACACGTCTGTGGTCGCTACCCCGGCCTGGGATGCTCAGAAGGTGGCAGATATCGTTAGCATGCAATCAAAACACACTTATCGTCCTTTTGACGTCTGGACGGTATCGCAACTCCACGAAGGTTTTAACATAAACTTTGGATATCCTGCGAGCCTTGGTGAGTGGGCATACGGGTCGTCATCTTCGGCTTACGACCGGGTGTTATTTACGCTGATTGGCGAAAATGCAACTGGTCAGTTGCATTTTTATCTTTACGGAAACACCTCGAACGGGACCTCGGTAGGTCGCCTTGACCTTACCGAAGGAGATGTCTTCAAGCCATTTCGACAATATCACGATGTTGCCTGGCACATAGATAAGTCGCTTTACGAGGAACCAGGCGTCGTATTATTACATGACCACGATTCGTATATAAAGGACCCGGAAAATCTATTGAAATCCGTTGAAACCTACCTGAACTTCCTTAAGCAGGGTGTATACACCCGAATCTATGATTTAGAGCGCCTAATGGACAAGGGGCATTGTCCTGTGAATGCGATCGTAGTGCCGAATTGGCTTTCTCTATCCAAGGAGAAATTGAAACTACTCCAGGATTTTGCCGTAGGTAATAAAGCCGTTGTCTACAGCGACATGCCGGGAAATACCTGGAATCTGCCTATATTCAATGCCACTGAATATCGTGAGAAAAATTTGGGTGTTAGATTTATCAAGGGCGAGATGGACATTACCTATATTAGAGAACTTAAAAACGGAGGGAAGTTGCTGGTTTTGCTTAACCACAGCAAAACAGGCAAGTTTCAAGTTGGTTTAGGGGGTAAGAAATTTACTTTCCGCATTCCTACCGAGTGGAGCGGACTGTTGAAAGTTGGTCCCAAAGGAGAGATTCTACTTATACGTTCCTTTGGAAGGTTTGAAGTCAATGATCAAGTTCTTGTTGATGGACCGGCTATACTTCCCTATACAATTGCCAGTCTGGATGGTCAAGATATTTCCCAAAGTGGTGAGATTGACTTTTACTGTGAAGATCAAAGCAAAATTACGTTAAATAACAAATCTGCTGCTAAAATTGCAACCCTCAAGGAAATACGTATTTATCTTCTTGAAGATACGAAATACCAAGAGATAGGACAACGTCTCAAAGAAGGTTTAAATAAAAAGGGTGTAGATGCAAGTCTTCAAAAGGTTTCTGATATAAACATCATACCTACTGGAAACTCAATTATCCTCGGCCCGAATCTTGTTGTTCAAGTCAAGAGATTGTTAGATAAGAAATACTGGTTCCCGTCTTTGGAAGGTCCCGAAATGAAACCTTCTATTCATTTCGGCGAGGAAGGGAGCAATCGTCTTATTAGGATTGAGTCAGGTTTTATCCATTGGATAAAAGAGGGAGATAAGAATCTGGTCTTGATCACCGGCATTGATGAATCAGGCACTGCTCTTGCCGTGGAGAAGTTCTTGAGTTTGGAATACCTGGGTAGTTATTACACCTACCCATTCTTTCCAATCAGAAGGGAGTAGAAATCGTGGGAAAAACAATGATTAATAATCGGAAAACACTCTTTGTGGGTTTATGTTTGGTCTTATTTTGCATTTATAACTCAAACGTTTTCCCCGAGACCAAAATGTTCCATCTCAACCAAAACGGTTATATCACGAATTGGCTTGTAATTGGGCCTTTCTCCGATACCGGGTCACAGGAGGGACGTTGGGAAGAAGATTACCTCAAAGCAGGAGGCGGAGAGAATAAAGCCTGTCCCAAAGGCGGAGATAAAGTTGGTCTGCTTAATCGCTGGGAACCATTGTTTGGGGCAGATGATAAGGTGGATTTACTTCCATTCTTTAAAGAAAATAATATTGTTTGTTATTTATTCACCTATGTAGTTAGTCCTAACGACAGGGAAGCAGTCCTTGCAATAGGCAGTGATGACGGTGCAAAGATGTGGCTTAACGGGAGTCTGATTTATAATACAAGAATTGCACGCCCAGCAATTCCGGACCAGGAAAAGGTTCTCGTGGTTCTAAAAAAAGGGACTAACCATCTCCTGATTAAATTAGAGCAGTATCAAGGAGCGTATGCCATTTATCTGCGTTTTCTGGGCAGGCAAGACCAGAGCATCTTTTCTGACTTGCAGATAGAAATCCCAATTTTGGAAACAAAGGGAGAAAGTCCCAAAGAGCAGTTGGATGGTTTTTAATATCAAATATCAAGTAGCAGCAATTTTCATAATAGTGAGTCTCTTATCTCCAGAACTGTTACATGCATCCGGTAACGATAAGAATACATTTATTCCCGTGAAAGGACCAACAACTGTTAAACAATGGCTGGTTGCCGGGCCTTTTGCTGGTATAGAAGATAAAGTTGATGAGCATCTTTGGGAAAAGGACTACCTTAAATCGATAGGAGGTGAGACAAAGGCACGACCAATGCCAGGCGACAGCATAACAGTGAATCTTTCCTGGGATTTACAAGAAAAAGAATGGATAGGGTTCCCGGTTAAAACAAATGAAGTAGGATACGTAGGGTTTTATTTGGCCAGTAACGACAGCAACAAAGCTCAAATTCAAGTATTTAGTTACAATAGATTATCTATGTGGTCAAACGGTACAAATGGTTTTTCTCAGAGAGGTGTTTCGTTTCTTGACCCGACTTATCCTCCTGTGTGTCCAGATGGTCAAAAGATTACTGTCGGGGTCAATGAAGGGCTGAATTTTATCTTAATAAAATCGGTACCCATGCCTGGTAGTCAGGGTATCATGGTTATTGTTAATCCGGTTGATAACCCTGATTTAACCTTATGCATCTTTAAGTATTCTGCTCAAAAGTCTACAGGAACGGAAGAAGAATTTTAAACATTACGAGGAGGAATGATGATGAAAAAAGTGATAGCGATGAGTTTTGGTTTGGTTTTAGGAATGAGTACACTACTCTTTGGTGCTCAAACTGAAAAAAGCCCTTTAAGTCCAGTGGAGAAAAAAGTAGGTGTTTATAGTACTTCACAATTCTATTTGTCTGGCTATCTGGATGTACTTAAAGAAATGGGAGTGGAAATTGTAAGCCTGAAGGTATCTGACCTTCAATCCCCGGAAATACTGGGGCAGTTTAAGGTTCTGTTCCTTAATTTTGTATATACTGATAAAGAATATTACTTTCCACAGGATATTCAGGATAACATTGCCAAATACGTGAAATCAGGGGGACGTCTTTTTTCCGATTACAGGACGTTGCCTCCCATGGAAGTTGTTGGTTATACCGGTCATGGAGAGGGAAGTGTCAAGGAGATAGAGATTGTTGATACAAATAATTTCATTACTAACGATTTTAGCAAAGGGCAAAAGTTAAAATATGAAGCTTACGGTAGGGGTCTTCAGGCTTCTTCCTCTGCTGTTCAACTGGCAAATACCATTCTCTTGAACAAATACGGGGAGGGATATTGCATTTATTCCGGTGTCTTATTAAGTATAGTCAAGGATGAAAATGCTTTTGAGCGCAAGAGACTTATCAGTAATATCTTTGCCTACCTTTTGGGTATGGAGAAACTCAAAATGGTAAGGGTGAAAGAAGATTTTTAAAGGTATAGGAAAGTATAAAATATTTTGATGCCGAAAGGAGGTGGCGGATGTTATAAC
>JACQRL010000372.1 GCA_016206485.1 Planctomycetota bacterium
AAGAACTCAGGCTGTAACCGAGCTGGATAAAATGGGCATGGTCGTGATTCCATATATTAGAGAGCTTTTGAACAGCGAAAATCCTGACCTGAAAAAACGCGCCGAGACATTGCTGGATAAATATTCATTATTATTAGTTGATTAGAGCTGGACAGGCCAGACTGAATCAAGAAAGTCTTAGCTGCTTAGATAGCTAAAAGGAAAAATAATTTCGAGTAAACCCGCTATGGCATTAACTCTGTCAGAGAAAGTATATTCAACAAAATAGAAATCACCAAATGTTGTTGAGATCCTGAAAACCGCCGCGCTTTCTAATATATAAATGGTTAACGCCAAAGGATCTCCGCTGAAGGAAATCCCGAATTGCTGAAGATTTGAAACAGTTGTTTTATAGATTTCAGAACCGAGGTTTCTGGCGCTTATCGGACCTATTACGTTATCAACCCCGCCAAAGCAGACAGAAGTGACTATAGTTCCAATGACAAGAAGCAGTATAAATTTTGGCAGCATACGATATTAAGCAACGAAAGTTTTTATTCATTTAATATAGTTCAGATAATCAGGTTATGAAATCTGCGTTAAGACAGAGAATGAAACCTTCAATAAAGCTTCTTGTTAAAGGGGCTGCAATTATTGCGTGCCTGTATCTTCTTATTTTGGTTGTATTGATACTTTTCCAGAACAAACTGATTTTTCTTAATGAGACACTCGACTCATCCTGGAAGGCGCCTCAGAGTATAGAAGAGGTTTTTTTCGGCGCTGATGATGGTGTAAAGCTGTATGGGTTGTACTCGCGCCCTGAAGGATCGAAACATGTCCTTCTGTTTTTTCATGGAAACGCAGGAAATATTTCTCACAGGACAGATTTAATGCAGGAATTTCTCAGTAGAAAGATCGGTGTTTTTCTGATTGATTACAGGGGTTACGGGAAAAGTGAAGGCAAACCTTCTGAGCAGGGATTTTACAAGGATGCAGCTGCCGCTTATGAGTATTTGGTCAAAGATGAGAAATTGCGGCCGGATGAGATTGTAATCTTCGGAAAATCTTTGGGAGCGGCCGTTGCGGTAGACCTCGCTGTTAACGTGAGATGCGCGGGCGTCATAATACAATCAGCGTTTACCAGCATCGTTGATATGGCAAAGCAAATATATCCATTCGTTCCGGTCAGTCTTCTTGTCAGGACCAAGTTTGATAATTTGTCCAGGATAAAACTTGTGACTGCTCCGAAATTGTTCATACACAGTCGTTCAGATGAAGTCGTCCAATTTGAACAGGGTGAACGGCTTTTTAATGAAGCCGTAGAACCAAAACGATTTTATATTATTCAAAACGCCCTGCACAATAACGCGTACATAGTTGCCGGCGAGGAATATTTCTCTGCTGTTACTTTATTTCTAAATTCTCTGCATTAGCAAGTGGTCGTAAAATTTGCCGCTATCTGCCCCCGCCCCCCTGACTCCTGTATCCTGTCTTCTTTTATTGTGTTTTAAAGCTTCTTCTTTTTCTTTTTCATCTCCCAGAATGCGTTTAGCGTTTTTCTCTTTCCGTTGCGTATTATTTCCACGGGGATTTTTTCGTTATATTTTGCAGATTGTATCAGCTTTTTCAGTCCATTGAGCGGATCATTTTTCGGCAGCTTTTCATTGTTGAAGCTTACTAAATAATCTCCCTCCTGTATCCCGCACTTTTCGGCAACAGAATCAGGATTTACGCTGGTTATTATGACAGCGGTTTCATCCTCACTGAGGCTTAGTTTGCTTCGCTCTTCTTCATCAAAATCAGAAGTTGAGTTTATTCCGAAGAGTTTTGGTTCCTGCTCCTCTTCCCAGACAACTTCAATCGTTATCTTTTCACCGCTTCTTATTATTTCTATTGGAATTGGGGTATCATAAGGCACTTTTCGTATGAAAGTGGTTAATTCCTGCTGACCCTTACCGGGTTTGAATGTCTTTCCGTTGAATTTTATTATGTAGTCTCCCGGCTCTATCCCGTATTTTTCAGCTACAGAATCTTCGACAACCTGTTGTATTTCCAGTGCGCCTTGTCCATCTTCAAGTCCGAGTTCTTCCAGCGCGTCTTTTTCGAGATCAACAGGGTAGACTCCCAGCATTTTTCCTTGTTGGGAGCGCGCTTTGAGAAATTCAAGATTCATTTCAGGTTTTTCAGATCCATCACCGAGTTCGCTAAGAATGAGAATTACGCATTTCGCAGTCTTTGCCATCCTTTCGAAGTCCAGAAACTCCGCATGGTCGCTAGTTCTGTGGTATCTGTCGTGAAGCCCTGTCTCAAACGACATTATAGGAATTTTTTTCGGGAAGAAACTTGCGTGGTCGCTTCCTCCGTGCGTGCCTCCGGAAAGCCCTGCTTTTAATCCTATCTTATCAACACATTTTTGTGCTATTGATTTGAGAAGTCCTGACTTATCTGTGTCGAGTCCGGAGATTCCAACTCCCTGCCCTTTATTACCGCCTAACATGTCCATATTTATCATTGCTATGTGATTTTCCAAAGGTATGCACGGTTTTTTGGTGTACCAGTTTGATCCAATGAGTCCGAGCTCTTCAGCAGAAAATGTCATGAATATAATGCTTCGTTTAAATTTTAGACTGCCGCGGCCGATCGCATTTACGATTGTGACAAGCGTGGATGTTCCGGATGCGTTATCATCGGCGCCGTTAAAGATATCATCATTTTTTTTCGGCTTTTCGAGCATTCCCGCATGTGTGGGATTATCTCTGGGGTTTCCTACATGGTCATGATGGGCTCCAACCAGAATGTATTCATTTTTTAGTTGCGGATCTGTTCCTTCAAGTAACCCGATGCAGTTTCTTCCTCTGATTGAAAGTTTGCCCATGCCGAGCGAGAACTTCTGAAAATATGTTTTTTCGCCGAATTCATTAGTATCACCTATCGGGAGCAGACCGGCGTTTCTGAATGTATCTGCTATAAATTCTGTGGCCTTTCGTTCACCCTCCGATCCGCTGAACCGACCTTCCAGTTCATCACTTGCCAGATATGTCACTGTTTCCTCTACAAATTTGGCAGTGGCGAATTCAAGGGTATTTTTTACTACAGTTTCCTTCTCCTCTGCGGTGGTTGTTCCTTTGTCATCATACGAATAACCGGCAGTTGACAGGAAAACTACAAAAAGAAGTTTATAGACGTTTCTCATGTATACCTCCCATAATCTTAGAATTACTACGCTTAGTATAGACGAATTGTTTACAGTCTCAACGGTCATTACAGCTTGACGGGTCTGTAACGATAGACTGTTTAAAGACTGTTTCTGCCTTGTATGATGATCTGACAAGAGGTCCTGAAAATACATAAGGGATTCCGATCTCGCGCGCCCTGACTTCCAGTTCCTTAAATTCGTCCGGATGATAATAGCGCACAACTTTTCTATTTTTCTTTGTTGGTTGTAAGTATTGTCCGATCGTCAGGATGTCAATACCGGCATCCTTTATTAATTTGAATGATTCTATTAGTTCATCTGTTGTTTCGCCATGCCCGACCTGGAGTCCTGTCTTTGTTTTCATCTGAGAAGCTATTTGTTTTACTATTTTGAGCACATTGATTGATACATCCCAGCTGGAGTTGCTTCTTACTGAATCTTGTAGACTTGGAACTGTTTCTACATTGTGCGCGTACACATCAGGGCGCGATTCAACAACGGTTTTTATAGAATTAAATTTGCCCTGAAAGTCTGATGTCAGAACTTCCAGTCTTGTCTGAGGGTTTATCTCCCTGTTTGTATTGATCAGCTTGGCAAATATGTAGGCGCCGCCATCTTCAAGATCATCTCTGTTTACGCATGTGATTACGGCGTATTTAACATCCATTTTCTTTATGGTCAGCGCGACCCTCATCGGCTCATATTCATCGATGCTTTGAGGCCTTCCGCTCTTCACCGAACAGAAACTGCAATGTCTTGTACAGATGTCGCCAAGTATCATGAATGTGCATGTGCCTTTTCCCCAACATTCAGCGATATTGGGGCACATCGCATCTTCGCAAACAGTGTTTAGCTTGTGCGAGCTGACCAGATTTTTTACTTTTATGAAGTTTTCTCCTGCCGGAAGCTTCACCTTCAGCCACTGTGGTTTTTTTGAAAATTCTATCCTGACTTCTGTATCCTGACTCCTGACTGCTGATTTATATTCCATCTTTTGCTATCCTGACTCCTGTCTACTTGATCGGGGTGCTCCAGTTTTCCAGCGTTGATTTTACTTTTGCCATAAACTGATCGGCATATGCCCCATCAACTACCCTGTGGTCGAACGAGAGTGTTAAGTTGACCATATTTCCGATAGCGATCGCGTCATTTCTGACTACAGGTCTTTTCTCGATCCCGCCAACCCCCATAATTGCGACTTCCGGCTGATTTATGATCGGAGTTCCGAAGAGACATCCGTAGATTCCCGGATTGGTTATTGTGAATGTTCCTCCCTTGACCTCATCAGGAGATAATTTTTTAGATCTGGCTCTAGAGGCAAGGTCGGCGATATCTTTTGAGATCCGGACAAAACTCTTTTCGTCAGCGTTTCTGATCACAGGAACGATCAGACCTTCCGGAATCGCCACCGCAATACCCAGATTCACATATTTTTTCAGTATGACTTTGTCGCCATCGAGAGAGCAATTGCAGTATGGAAATTCCCTCAGCGCCTGTACGGCGGCTACTGCGAAAAAAGTAGTGTATGTAAGCGAGGTGTTGTGCACTCTTTCGAAATAATCTTTTTCCTTTTCCCTGAGTTTTACTATCGCATCCAGATTCACTTCCCAGACAGTCGTGACATGCGCAGATGTCTTTCTGGAAATGACCATATGTTCTGCGATTTTTTTTCTCATAGTGCTCATTTTTTCTTCAGCGACCTCTCCTGTTATTATAAGAGGATATGGGTTTGCCTGATTATCGCCCGAGATCGGGAGTGTAGACTGGAGCTGTCTTGTTCCTATTACGGTCGATTTGTCCGCAGGGTGGGTCTCCGGAAGTTTTTCCGCCGTATGCTTCGCCTGCTTTCTTAGCTCGATATAATTATTAATATCCTCAGAAGTTATTCTTCCTGCAGGGCCTGTGCCCTTTACTTCCGCAAGGTTGATGCCCTCATCTTTTGCGATCTTTCGCACGAGAGGTGTTGCCAATACCTTTTCTGTTTCCTGGGTTGCAACTGCCTGCGAGCTCTCTATTTTGACGGGTATCTGTTCAGGTTTTTTTGATGTTTGAGTTTTCTGTGCTGAAACTGCTGCAGATTTTGTCTGCGCAGACGATGTTTGTGATGAACCTGCTACAGGGGTGTCTCCAATTACAGCTACCACGGTGTTTATCGGGACTACGGCACCTTCCTTGTGAAGAATCTTTGTTAAATATCCTTCTGCAGGTGCTGGTATTTCTGTGTCAACCTTGTCTGTAGAGATTTCAAAAAGAGGCTCATTCATTTCGATTTTATCTCCCTCTTTCTTTACCCATTTTGTTATGGTTCCTTCGAATATGCTTTCAGCAATCTTCGGCATTATAACCTCATACGGCATAATTTACCTCCTAAAATAGTAGCCAGCGGCTGGCAGTAACTGATTATAAACTATCTCATGGGTACCATGATCTTTGTCATTTGTCATTCGTTTTTTTACTCATCCCATTTATAGGATAAGTTTTAGTATACAGCAAGCGAATGAAATTCCAAGAACTGCTGAACTGTAAGTAAATTACGGATTGCGAGTTACATATTGCCTGGTTGTTTAAATACAGAATAATGACTATACACGTTTAGTGCAAGCAGCTGTTACGATCAGTGTTACTTAGAGGCTGTCTCTGATAGCTCCTCTTTTTTGTTCTCTTTATTTTCTGCTTCTTTTGCCTCTTTTTGCATCTGGGCAAGAGTGCTGAATATAAGCTTCCTGATTTCAACAGCCTTTGTTTTTGGTGATAACTTTTTTACAAGTTTTTGCGTGCCGTCAGCGAGTGTTCTCACCAGCGCTACTTCACCATCTCTTGTTATGCCAAACTGCTTTGCGCGGGAGGAGTCTTTATCAAAGGATTCCTTTACCAATACAACTCTCTCGTCCAGTCTTATTTTCCATAAATTTTTGCTGGAAAGAGTTTCGATGATTTTTTCTGAGTTCTTGCCTTCATCTGTTGTAAACGTATATACAATAAGCCTTTCTTCCTTTAATGCGTCGTCAGCTTCATTTATCCACGATGGCTCTTTTTCTGTATAAACCTCGTTTGCCCTCTTTATTGCCTCATTGGGATTGTCAAGCGAGCTTGTTGATATTACATCCAGATATCCGTCTGCGACAATAAAACAACTGGAGGTTCCAAACTGTGCGGCTGCCGCTTTTGAAGTAATAGGTGTAAGTACAAAATTTTTGCTTAATTCTTCAATCTCGACATTGGCAAATTTAGTTGTGATGAGCTCATCTATGCTGGAGCACTTAATTTTTTCGCCATTTTGGTCTACCAGCACTACGATCAGCATAGGTTTTGAAGTATTAATTGCCTCTGCCTTAGCGCTTGCAAACGGCATCCAAGATAATTTTACTTTCATCTGTTGAGACTGTTGAGAAGGTATCTGAGCCGGATTACTTACACCGGGCTGTGTTGGATTTGAACCGGGTGCACCACCTGCACCGCCTCCTGCGCCTGCGCCTCAGCCGCTTGCCGCAACAAAAGTTGGCAGTTCAAGATTTGTGTAAACATTATGATCTACAACTGATCCTGCTAAGACCAAAGAAATAGCTACGGAAATTAATCCCATAAGACCTCCATTATATATATAAGCAGCAAACATTGCCTTAAGTGTATGACGGCTTTTCAATCCGTAAATCTTATGAAAAATATTAATCAACAAATTTCTAGCGTATATTTGCATTGAAACTTTGTCGCGGTAAAAGAGGCCTATATTACTGTTTCCATCCGGCCAAAACCTGCTTCACGACCTCTTTTACAGTCGTAGGCACGTATTTATCACTTGTAAAGTCGTATATTGAGCATTTGGTTTCGTCATTTGACAATTTTTTGATCTCATCCGCGGATTCCTTGGCATTTAGTTGTCCCAACGCCTTGATAGCAGATGCCTTGATCCAGATGTTAGCAGAGTTCAACAGGGCGGCGATCTCATCCTTGTAATCTGTCGCGCCAAGCTCTCCCAAGGTGAGTATAGCAAGAAACTTGATACTGCCGTCTTGATCATTTAGAAGTTCAGATACTTTATCCGAATATTTTGCTGCTTTTAGCATTCCAATGGCTTTGAGCGAGCTTTGAACTATCCACGATCTGTTGTAACTGGTGTCACCAAGGAGCTTTGAAATCTTTTTTGCATGCTTTTGACTCCCCATTTTTCCCAGCGTCAGGGCCGCTTCTGCCTTTATAGCAGGATTATCAAGAAGTTTTGCAACGTCTTCTGCATATTCGGAGGCGCGAAGATTTCCCAAGGCAGCAATGGCGCCCTGGTTTGGAACGGATTTTTTGACAAGATCTGCTATCGCGTCCGTATATTCCTTCGCGTTCATTTGTCCAAGCCATTTTGCCGCTTCGCTTTGAACGTCGCTTCTGCTGCTTTTCAAAAGCTCCGCGACATCCTTTATGCATTCAACAGCTTTAAAACTTGAGAGCGCATCAAGTATACCGCAATAAAGCTGATATTGTAAATGGCCATCTCCTTCTAATGAAATGGATTTAAGTATGGATACGATCTCTTTTGTATATTCTTTTGCGTCCAAATTTTTGAGCGCTGTAATTGCTCTGTACTTTACCAGCGGATCGCTTTCTTTCAAAAGCTCTGCGATCTCTTTTTTGTAGTCTTTTATTTTATATCCAACTGCGAGAGTATATGCGGCTAAACCTCTTACTGAAACTGCTTTGTCATGTTTTAGCATGGCTGCTATTTCTTTAACGCATCCGACTGTTTGGATTTCATCTTTTGATTTACACGCGAGGTTCGCAAACTCTGCTACAGCAAATACAGCGTTGCCTCTTACCTCAGCGTTATCACTTTTTAGATATTCTTTGATCTTGTCGGCATATTCTTTTGCTTTGAATGTCCCGAGCGCCTTTGCCGCACCAACCATTACATCAGGATCATCGAGAAGCATTGCGATATCTTTTATGTATTCAGTTGCATTTAATTTTGAAAGTGCTCCAACAGCATGTTCTCTTACAACTGCTTCGCTGTCTTTTAAAAGCAGGGCTATTTCTTTACTATAGGATTTTCTGTCAAGATTCTTTTCCATGACAAGCGATGCGAGCATATAAACAGATTCTGCCCTCTCCCAGATCTCTTTTGATTTCAGTTTCGATACCAGCTGTTTCGCCTGCGCATCAGGAGAGTCATCCTGACCATAAATCTGATTAACTGATATAAATACAGTTAAGAGACCAATAATTATAGTTTTAATCTTCATAATAACTTAATCACTTTTTACAACCGGGTGTTTGGTATTAAACATGTTTTGAGTGATAAATATATTACGAGTTACGTGTTAGCGGGCTTCTACTCCCTCTAAATTGATTCCAAATTTGCTGGTTACGAATCTTGAATTAGTTTGAAATTTTAATCGGTGTTTTATATTTTGAATAACTCGGTGATACGCAACTCATAATCAATTTTAAAAGGAAGGGGAATTCGCAATTTATAGCCCGTAATTCGTTTATCATGTAAATTCCGGAGCTCTTGTAT
>JACQRL010000381.1 GCA_016206485.1 Planctomycetota bacterium
CTGGTTGCAAACCAGGTGCTTTCCCATTAAGCTACGTGCCCATCCAATTTTTAAATCTAAATTGTAAAATTTAAAATTGAATCTTTAAGAGATCTTTTGTTTTAATAATTCAATGACATTTTGCAAGTCATCCGGCATATCAGCTACTATTGTCATCTCTGAACCTGTTTTAGGATGAATAAAAGTAAGTTTGTACGCGTGCAGCGCCTGTCTTTCAAGAATAACTCGATCTTCTTCATTTTTGCTAATATGTTTGATATGCGACATCAGCAATTTTCCTCTTGGGTTGTAAATCAGATCCCCGACACACGGGTGCCCGATGTTCGCCAGATGAACCCTTATTTGATGGGTTCTGCCGGTCAAAGGCTTAACTTCCAGCAACGCATATTTTTCAAACCTCACAACAACTTTATAAAAAGTCTCGGCACTTTTCTGTTTGCTATCCGTTTTTTTTGCAATTCCCATCTTCACATATTGTTTTGGATGCCTTTTCAGTGAAAGCTGAATAACATCCTGATCAAACCTTGGAGTTCCCTCGACAATTGCCCTGTAAACCTTTTTGATTGTTCTGTCCCTAAATTGCTTCGCTAAATCAGCATTAGCAAGATTTGTTTTTGCTACGAGAATTACCCCTGAAGTGTCCTTATCTAAGCGGTGTACTATACCCGGTCTGTAGATATCATCAGTTTCAGGAAGTATTTTTAAATAGTTAAGCACTGCATTAACCAGTGTATTTGTTGTATATCTGCCTGCAGGGTGTACAACCAAACCTGGAGGCTTATTCACAGCAAGCAAATGATCATCTTCAAATATTATATTCAGCGGGATATCCGTCGGAATAAGGGCAGGGGTTATAATCTTGGGAATTTTCAAAGAAATCAAATCATTTTCTGTAATCCTGCCGGAAGGTTTCGATTGGACTCCATTTACGGTAACAAGCCCTTCTTTAATAAAACGCTGAAGAAGCGATCTTGAATAATCTGGAAAACGATTGGCAAGAAAGCTATCCAATCTCCTGAAATTGCTATGCGCTATAACTTCTTCTTTTACAAAGCTATCCCCTGACAGTTCTAAGTATCTTTTCATTTGAGATTAGTATAAATTATTAGAATCATTTAATATATGAAATTTGCAAGTGTTCTGTTATCAACATACTATCAGCCAAAAGCACTCCAGATGTCATTATACGGTTATCTCAAACAAACAAATACAAACTTTGAAGTTATTGTATCCGATGATGGATCTGACATACATACAAAAGTAGTAATAGAGGAATTGTCGAAAATTGCCCCCTTCAAAATTTTTCATGTCTGGCAGCCGAATAAAGGATATAGGAGGTCAAAGATTGTAAATAAAGCATTCGGTCTTTCTTCAGGACAAGTCATCATTCTGTCTGACGGAGACTGCATTCCACACCGTAATTTTCTGGAAACACACATGCACTATCACGCAACAAACAGATTTTGCGTAGGAGGATATGTAAGACTTTCCCAAGAGTATTCGGAACACCTCAACGCGAAAATAGTGGAAGATAATGACCTCGCGCAATTGGTCTCATTCAATGACAAGGTAAGATTTTACAGCAACCACATAAAAAGTTTTTTCTATAAACTGACCGGTAAAATTAACCGTCCAAAAGTATACGGGTGCCATATTTCGGTTGACAGAAACCTTTTTGAATCAGTTAATGGATATGATGAAAACTTTGACGGATTCGGCAAAGAAGACTCTGATCTTCGAAATCGAATGAACATGTCTGGAGCAGAGGCATTCAGCGTCTGGAACAAAACCTGGGTGTATCACATCGATGACTCACTCGACCCCGGAGTAAAACTCAAAAGAATCCCACGCAATAAAGATAAAGCAAGATCCTACTATTATCGTGAGGAAGTGGCAGTAAGATGCAAAAACGGAATTATTAAAGAAGTTTAAAATGTTCTTAACAGATTTCTTGCAAGCTTTTGTGGTTTCATCGGCTATCTTGTATTCTATCAAAGTTTTACCAACCTCTTTTAGCAGAAGTTCGGCACAACGTATGTACTTCTGCCACAGAAGCACAAAACAACAACACAGAGAC
>JACQRL010000363.1 GCA_016206485.1 Planctomycetota bacterium
TGACCTTAAAATATTCAAAATCATCATAGAAAAAATCATTAATATAAAAAACTCAACCGGAATTATTATACCTCTACCGGTCAATTCAGAAGTACTGCATAAGATTATTATGGATGATGTAGTAGAGCATGGTAAATATGTCCAACTCGAAATGGATTTTGCAAGAACAGAAGCGCTAAATGCTGCAAAGTACTTATTCGGCAAAGGTTTTAATGAGTTCGTAGCATCCGCAAAAATAACCAGGCAGGTATTCAGGCATGAGGATGCCCCCGTTGATGATATAAGAGAAATATTTTCCAGCTGTGATAAAACACTTGGCACACCAGAAGAATTACGATTATTTCTGAAACGGGCTTTTATCAGGTCAGGATGCAGTATCAATGAGTTTAAGGCAAATTGCTATAAAATTGATGGGCTTCAAACAGATCTGAAGGAAGCTGCTCTGGTTAAATCTGATTCATATAAATTTACTACCTTGTCTCCAAGTCCGAACGCCTTGCCTTACGTAGGCAGACTGCATCCGTTTGTTTCTCATCTTGCAGAGCAGATATTTGAACATTCTGTAAGTTCAGATCTCAAATCCAGAGGGAGCAGAATGAGCGCAATTGCTGTTAAAGGTATTGAAGAACCTGTTGCTTTCTTCCTGTTAAGAACTCGTTATTTACTTAAAGGGGAGAAAGATGATATAGTAGAAGAAGTTATAGTCGCTTCTGTAACGAAGTCTAAATTCGAATTAAATTCAAGCCTTACTGGGCTCGGGCAGGAATCGTCAAAAAGATTAGAAGATAGTGATAAGCGTAAATGGCTGTCAGATGCATCCTCATGGTTTAATAAGCATAAAGATCATATTAAAATTGAGCTCTTAAACCGATCTAAAGACTATTTAAATGGATATAATAAAATTAGAAAACTGCTTAAACAATCCGGCGCGGAAGGAATATTATTAGGTGATCCTCCTTACGATAAGCTTGGTATCATTGTGCTGGTTCCCGCATAAGTTTATGTCAAAAGTATATAGAAATGAATTTGCGGCTATAAGATGTGAAGGCGATTCCATTACACTGGAATTTTTAGAAAGTCTTTCTGAAAATTCTCAGAGTTTTAAAGGACAAAAACTTCAGGATTTCGGTATCAAAGATGCCGATTTTGATGAATACGTCGAATCGATCTACCGGGATGTGAAACAATTATACAATGCTAACGATGACCATATTCTCACAAGCATACCAAGCCTGTTAGGGTTTAAACCGGTTATTGCCGGGAAGAACGGAGTAATAGATTTGGACGGAAAAAAATTCAATATCAAATATCTTGATTCAGACATATCTGATTATAAAACCAGCCCTCCTTTGCTGCTTACAAACGTATACGATATAGACAAGACATCAAAAGATGACGGCTTTTCAGGAAGATCGCCTCAGTCTGTATTCAATGAATATTTAAACGCATCAGATGTTGTTTGGGGTGTCATCTTTAACGGAGATATTTTAAGAGCAGTAAGGGTTTCATCAAAAGTCACAAGATTCTCTTATATAGAATTTGATATCAGAAGGATCATGGATGATGGACTTATAAATGAATTCAGATTGCTGTTTAGAATCTGCTACCGAAATCGTTTCCCATCCAAAACAACTGCGCCTCATGAGTGTTTACTGGAGCAATACCATAAAACTTCTTTTGAGGAGGGTCTGAGGGCAAGAGATCAGCTACGCGACAATGTCAAAAACGCTTTAGTCCGGTTAGGAAAGGCAGTAGTAAGTTCAGATGCGAATGTAAACGCGCTGGATGCGTACAGCGAATTGCTTAGGCTCACTTATAGGATATTGTTCCTGTTGATAGCCGAAGAACGAAAGCTTTTAACCGATAATAGGCTTTATTTCAAATATTACAGCTTAACCAGACTACGAGATCTTGCCCATTCTTCGGTCAGGTTCAAGAAAGAAGAAGGATATTACTATGACCTGTATGAAGGGCTAAAGACTTTATTTAAGTCGATGCAAAGCGCAGATAATTCAAGAAAGCTCGGACTTGAACCTCTTGATGGAGAGCTATATGACGAACTACGAACCCCTATCATTTCGAAGATCAGGATATCGAACAAACATCTTCTGGAAGCGATACATGATCTTACAACCAAGATTTCAGGTAGTAGTTATGGAAAGATTAATTTTGCCAGGATCGATGTTGAGGAGCTCGGGAGTATCTACGAAAGCCTGCTTGAACTGCACCCATATACAGTGAATGGGAATTTTGATCTTATAGAAGGGGGGAATGAACGGAAGACATCCGGGTCATATTACACCCCTCCGGAGCTTGTCAATCAGCTTATTGAAACTGCCCTAATTCCTGTAATGGACAATAGAATCAAAAATGCGAATGATAAAGAGTCTGCAATATTATCTATTAATGTCTGTGATCCCGCCTGTGGAAGCGGACACTTTCTGCTTGCAGCGGCAAGAAGATTAGGAAAGGAGCTGGCAAGGGTAAGAACCGGAGATGATGAGCCCGTGCATACCGAACTAAGTAAGGGAGTCAGGGATGTTATAACTAATTGTATTTATGGAGTTGACAAAAACCCGCTTGCTGTCGAGCTTTGCAAGCTTGCCCTCTGGGTTGAAGGGCATTGTATGAACACACCACTGACTTTTCTTGATGATAGAATAAAATGTGGTGATTCGTTAGTCGGTGTATTTGATATAAATGCCTTGAAAAAAGGTATTCCTGACGATGCATTTGACCCTGTTGAAGGTGATGATAAAGCAGTCTGTAAAAAACTTAAGGCAAAAAATAAAGCTGTGCGTAATACTATATTGCTTTCTCCAATCGCTTCAATCGGTCAAGTGATGCAGGATAGAATCGGGAAATTCGCTGACAAGCTGAAGCAAATTGAGTCTATTGATGAAAGCACTATTGAAGGGGTTCATAAGGCCAGAAAGATTCACGAAGAACTAAAGGAAAGTCCTGAGTGGAATGAAACCAAGCTACAGTGCGATTTATGGATGGCACCGTTTTTTGCTGAGTACCAACCTGAGAACGCAGATAAAATCCCTACCTCCGAGATTTTTAATGAGAAGTCGACTAAAAATATATCGAAATATTGTTCTGAATTATCTTTAAAAAATAATTTCTTCCACTGGCAGCTGGAGTTCCCGCATATATTCAATAAAGGTGGGTTTGATGTAGTACTGGGCAATCCGCCGTGGGAGAGGATCAAATTACAGGAGCAGGAGTTTTTCGCTACAAGAGACAAAGAAATAGCAGAAGCGGCGAACAAAGCTGCCCGAAGTAAATTAATTAAGGCATTGCCAAGATCAAATCCGGGACTCTTTGAAGAATTCATGACGGAAAAGCATTATGCTGAATCCTCCAGTAAATTCATTCGTGCTTCTAAAAGGTTTGAATTGACTGCTAGGGGTGATATAAATACTTATTCGATTTTCGCTGAGCTTGACAGAGAATTAATAGGTTCAACAGGCAGGGCAGGTTTTATTGTGCCGACAGGCATTGCTACAGATGATACCTGTAAGGTCTTCTTTGCAGACCTCGTCGAAAAGAATTCCCTTGTCAGCCTGTATGATTTTGAAAATAAGGAAGGGATATTTCCTGCTGTTCACAGGCAATATAAATTCTCATTAGTGACCCTAAAATCACCTTCACACGAAAAAACAGAAACAGATTTTGTTTTCTTCGCGCAAAACATCGGTCATTTGAATGATGAGAGACGTCATTTCACACTGACAAAGGAGGATTTTGAGCTCATTAATCCCAACACTCTAACCTGCCCAATTTTCAGGACGAAATATGACGCCGAGCTGACTAAAAAAATATACAGGCGCGTCCCTGTGCTTGTGAATGAAAAAACCGGCGAAAATCCGTGGAATGTAAAATTTATGAGGATGTTTGATATGGCGAATGATTCTCATCTTTTCAAAACCCGTGAGGAGCTCGAATCCGCCGGCTACATACTTCAGGGCAACCGCTTCATCAAAGGCGCCGAGACATTTTTACCCCTCTACGAAGCCAAAATGATCTGGCAGTATGATCATCGATATGGGACGTATGAGGGTAGAATTACAAGAGGCGATACGCATCTATCAAATCCAGAATTGAGCGAATATCAAAACGCTGAATATAATACGATACCTTGGTATTGGGTTTTACAAACTAAGGTAATCGACAAAATCGGGAATCGAGATAAGTCAATACTTATTGCGCTCAGAAGATATACGACAGTGACGAATGAAAGAACCACCATTTTGAGTTTATTACCTTTTAACGCTATTGCTGATAGTATAACTTTAGCGAGATTAGATGATGGTGTAATTAAACGACTACTTTTTACAGCAAATCACAACTCAGTTGCTATTGACTTTATAATAAGAAACAAATTTAATACTCAGGCATTACTTGTATATGTTATTAACCAAATACCAATTATAGAACCTGAAGAATATCATTACAATTTGAGACAACGAATCATTATAAATGCTATAGAAGTTATATTCACGGCATGGGATTATAAACCCTTTGCCGACGACCTGTGGAAGGAAGCAGATCCAGAGCTCCGCAAATCACTCCTTGCGCAATGGGAAGAAAACTGCGAGGCGACAAATGGAGGTCACATGGATGCAAAACCTCCTGAATGGCTCGATCATGATGCAGAAAATGGATTCCCCAAGCCGCCGTTTATGTGGGATGAAGATCGCCGCGCCAGACTTAAAGCCGAGCTCGATGCTTATTATGCGATGCTTTACGGATTGACTGATGAAGAGCTGCGTTACATCCTTGATCCCAAGGATGTCTTTGGGGAGGATTATCCCGGCGAAACCTTCCGAGTCCTGAAGGAGAAGGAGATCCGCCAATTCGGTGAATACCGCACCAAACGCCTGATTCTGGAGGCGTGGGAGAAACTAAAGAGTGGAAAAATCAAACAAGAGACTAGCGTCTGACAAACCTTTAGAGAACCCAAAATATGATAAGTTGGGGTACGCCAATGTATCTAAAAAACTTGCACAACAAATATTAAACACAAGTTCAAAAGAAGGTTTCGTTATCAGTGTTGAAGGAGAATGGGGGAGCGGGAAATCTACTTTTATAGAATTTTTCGTTTTTTATTTAAAACAATTTTATGGTTCAGGAGAACGACCAATATTAGTAAGATTTAATCCTTGGATATTTTCTGGGCATAAAGATTTAATTCAACAATTCTTTATCCAATTGAACATTGAGCTAAAAAAGGATTCCATATTAAGTTGTTTAGTGAGATATGTAAGAGAGTATGCTGCCCTCATTGAGAAGTTGCCATTTGAACCCTCGCTCACGCGGCCAATTGAATTCATATTATGGTTATTGCAACAAGTTGTGAGACTTATAAATCTGTATAATGATGATATATCGAAGCAAAAAAACTTAATTATCCGCGAGCTTGTAAAACACGATAGAAGGATATTGATAATAATTGATGACATTGATCGACTTAGTGACGAGGAAGTAAAACAAATATTTAAATTGATTAAAGCTGTTGCTAATTTCCACAATATAATTTATATACTAGCATTTGATAGGCATGTTATAGCAAAAGCACTTTCAGGGGTTCAAATTGCAAGTGGAAGTGACTTTATTGACAAGATAGTTCAACTTCCCATTGATCTTCCGAAACCCCAGCCATTAACACTTATTCAGTGGTTTAAAGAAGATCTTGAATTACGAATAGCTTATTTTAATAAAATGCCAGAGCATGAAAGAAATAGATGGCAGTCTATTATATCGAATTTTAATAATCTCTTTACAAGTCCAAGGCAGGTTGTTCGTTCACTTAATGCTATTTATACTACATATCAGTTGATTGGGGATGAAGTAAATATAGTTGACTTAATATCTCTTGAAGTGATAAGAACATTGTACAAA
>JACQRL010000361.1 GCA_016206485.1 Planctomycetota bacterium
AACCGTTATTATACCCTTTAAAATTTAAACCATTTTACGTAAAGAAAATATGGTCTGGAACAAACCTTAACAAAATTTTCCCAAATAAAAATACACCTCGTAAAACAGGCGAATCGTGGGAAATATATGATCATGCCAAAAGTTCTAGTAAAATAGTTAACGGAGAGTTGACCGATAAAACCCTGAGAGATGTTTTTTCGGGATTTAAACATGAGTTATTAGGTGATAACGCAGTGAAATATAAATTTTTTCCATTAACTATAAAATATTTAGATATACAGGATAAACTCTCATTACAGGTTCATCCGGGAGAGGAATTCATAAGAAAGCATGGAACTGTAAGTTGTACAAAAACTGAATGTTGGTATGTAATTAACTGTGATAAAGAAACACGTGTCGCCCGTGGATTATTACCGGGCATCCAAAGAGACGAGTTCATTCAATTATTGGATAAAAATACAGTTCTTGATGCCTTAAATATTATTAAGCTTGATTCAGGTGATATTGTTTATTTACCACCCGGGACCCTGCATACGGCCTGGAATAATCTTGTTGTGCTTGAAGTACAAAACAATTGCGATGTTACCTTTAGGCTTTGTGATTGGGATCGCAAAGATTTGAACGGCAAGAAAAGAAAACTTGATTTTGAAAGCGGAATGGATTGTATTAATTTTGATTCCCTAGGGGTAATAAGGGTTAAACCGACCATTATAAACGCAAAACCGTTCATACATAAGCTGCTTCTAAAGACTGAAAGCTTCACGATAGAATCGTTGTCTATCAAACGTGGAAAATCGTGTATTCTCCCCATTAGTGGTACGTTTAGAATTCTTTCCTCAGTATCTGCAAGTGGAAAGATCAAGTATGGAGATAAATTTCAGTATACTGAGATGTTTGATAAGGGTGACACAGTGTTGATTCCGACTTGTTTAGTTGAAGTCAAAATTATCGGAACTTCGATCGGAGATGTGATTATTTCTTATTGTTAAGCTTAGGCTCTTCCTGCTGAATATCAATATCAGACACTATTTCATCTCTTAATTGCTGAAATTTACTTTTGATATTTATATATGCTCTTCCTAGGGTTCTGAGTACTTGTGGGAATTCACCTCCATATACTATCAATGCTACTAGCCCAATCATGACAAGCTCCCAAAATCCCATAATATAATCCTAACTATCTGAAAATTCGGCCCATTTACCTTCTCCTTCCCATATTTTGACTGTGACTTTATAGTTGTTTAGATTCAATTTGAGCTTGCTATGAAGGTTTAATGCTATGTTTTCACAGCTTGGAAATGGAAATAATTTATTAAGATCTGTATGATCGTAAACTCGCAAGATCTCTCTCAGTAATTTTTTTAATTGATCGAAATCAATAACCATTCCATTCTTTAATTCTCCATCTACGACGACTTCAACTTTATAAGTGTGTCCGTGTGGAACTCCGCATTTAGGATGGCTTGGAAGTAAATGCATGCTATCAAAATGCTCTATGATACCAACTTTCATGTTAACATCTTTGATTGTATAAGTTTCATATATAACCACCAAGAAATAATATGGTAAGACAAATTGACTTATAAAATGGCGTTATCTACAATAATACTTGATGAAAATTCAACAGAGTCAGGACCATCGTTTGGTTCAAAGACAGGAACTTAGATTAACCCATCAACTTATACAAAGACTTGAATTATTGCAGCTTCCATCCATGGAATTGGAACAGCTTATCAATCAGGAGCTGGAACAAAATCCGATCCTTGAACAGCAGGAGAATACTGCTGATGAAGAGATGGCTAAATCACTCAACGAGAATAATAAAGATAACAAAGAAGACCCGGTTTCTGACATTTTAGATAAGCTTGAAGATAAGTATGATCCCGGATTCAAAAGCAATGTCAAAGGACTCAGTGAGAAATCGGATAAGCATCAGGAAGCAATCCAGAATGCTCCTGATGAAAGCCTGACTTTGCAGGATCATTTGAACGATCAGTTAAGCCTTATAGATCTTCCTGCTGAAACACAAAAAATTTGCGAATTTTTGATCGAGAATATTGAAGATGATGGTTATCTTAAAAATAGTATAGAAGAAATTACCGAGCAAATGAGAAAAGACACGCTCCTGCTTCCGCTAGCAAAGGAGGAGCTCGCCAATAAAGTGGAATTTATACTTACAAATATAATACAGAATTTTGATCCATCAGGTGTCGGAGCAAGAAATCTTAAGGAATGTCTTTTACTCCAGGTTAAGGAAGATGATACCTAC
>JACQRL010000373.1 GCA_016206485.1 Planctomycetota bacterium
ATTGATATCTGCATCTTTCTGTGCGAGCCTTAAAAACCACTCATGAAATTTGTTATAAATCGTTTTTACTGTCCTGATCAGTGCTGCATTAGATTTTAAACCATTACCCGTAAATTTGAATGTCGAATCATCTATGGAAAAAGCCCGTCTTGGTCCGCCTGCCAGCGAGCGATTTCTTTTCCCTTCTGCTCCGCGGTTTATCTGGGACATTCCTGCCTCGAACGTATATTTTTTTGCTTCATCTTTGTTCTTAAAATAATGCCCATAGTCATGATCCTGATGGATTACTGTTGCAGTCTCCGTGATATCAACAACATGTGAAAGCTGAGCTCTTGCCTTGTAAATAAGCCAATTATCCCATGCCCCGCGCCCTATAGCAAATGGCGGGATACTTTTATAAAACCTTTTCGGAAATACAAAATAATCGATTGCATATCGCGTTTCCAATTTACCATTGCTTAACGCCAGCTCTCTAAGACAATTCTGCCAGCCGTCTAAAAAATCCAACGGTTTCTCTATACACAAATTCCTTCTTCTTCCTACAATGAGACAGTTATTTAGATGCTTTGAAACGGTATTAATTGCATTAATAAAGTCATCCATCAAAATTATATCCGCATTTACATAGCATACATTGTTGTAAATCGCAGATTGCTGGGCGAGCTCAAACATTGAGCTAATAAGAGGGGTTCCATATTCATTTCGCGCAACCTCGGAAATATGCATAAGAGACAGCTCCTTTGAGATCTCGGCAGTGCCATCATCACTCCCAAAAAGTATTATTTGAGGCTTGGGTTTCAGTAAACACCAGCTCTGTATGGCATTCCTTTGAATAATATTAATATGCCCTTTAAATGGTTTGCAGGTCGAAAAAATCGTGAGCATCTTTTCAGTATACAGTAGTCTGTATTCAGTAGCTAGATTTTAGAGATTATTTTTTGAGTGTTTTACCCTTCCTCGATCCACTTTACTCAAAAACATCGCAGTCACTTTTTCCACACTTGGCCCAAGTATTTTGGATGCATCGAGTATTTCAAGCCCTGCCAACCTGCCATCAGCATCAAAATCTGCGGCAATTTCTTCGGCAAGCACTCGGTTCTGTGCTGTTTTGGGTTTTAGTCTGCGAAATTCTATGTATACCGCGTCAACCTGTTTATCATAATATATTTTCATAAGCTAGATGTTATTATAAAAAACTTTTACAGTAATTACCACTAGAGCGTTTAACTCATCAGCAAAAACAACTTCCAATGTTTTGTACCTGTAAAACTTACTATTTACAGGTGAAATCCCATCAAATAAAAACTTTTCTCTCGCCTTATATTTACCTTTGCTCCCTTGATGCCAGAGCGAGTTTTCAATAGTATAAACCACTTCGCCTACTTGAGCTCCACGATACCTCATTCTCCACATGGCATGCCTGCTGAATATTATTTGCTTTTTTTGCCCCATATTATTTTATTGTGAAGTGAGTAGGCTTTTCTTATCCTTGCTGATTACTGATGAAATCCGCTGACAAAATTAAATGGATTTTCTTCGCGCTTGCCGCGATTCTGGGGTCACTGCAGGCGTGGGCATTCAGATACTATCTGGATCAGGATGCAATAAGCTATCTTGACATAGCAGATGCTGTTTCGAAAGGCAATTGGGGCGAACTGGTAAACGGCTATTGGAGCCCGCTCTTCAGCATTTTATCAGCAATAGCACTCTTTATATTTCAGCCGGCATATTATTCAGAGATTCTTGTTGTACGTTCAGTTGATTTCGCGATCTTCATTGCAACTTTCTTCGCGTTTGAGTTCATGCTGAAGCAAATGACTGCCTTCTATCGCAAAATCCGGTCAGCCGAGATCAATGAAACTTCAGTAACTGTTTTTTATGTATTTGCCTACACCCTGTTTCTCTGGACATCACTGAAAATAATATCGGTGCCTCTTGGAAGGCCGGACATGCTCGTGGCGCTGTTTATGTATCTTGCCACCGCTTTGTTATTAAAAATACAAAACGGTTCGCGCGACTGGAGAACGTTTGCAATATTCGGGGTCATTCTCGGTCTTGGTTATCTGTCTAAAACTTTTTTTTTCCAGCTGGCAATTCTCTTTCTGATACTATCTGTTTTTGCTGTTGGGAACGTTAAAATGGCGACAGGCAGGATCCTTTTGTCAGGATTAATTTTCCTTTGCATATCTGCGCCATTTGTAATTGCTCTTTCGGCAAAAAAAGGGTATGCAACCATCGGAGACTCACCACGTCTCAACTACCTGCTCTTTATTGATGATTACCCATGGGGATGCGCAGGCGAACTGCCGGCAAACGCTAAGGGAACATTGAAAAATCCTGTAAAAAAAATATATGATAATCCGCGCATTTTCTCTTATGAACTTCAGGAGAAAGGAAGTGTGCCTTTCACATATGATCCTACCTACTGGTGTGAAGGGGCAGAACTGCAGTTTAATCTCGGTCCGCACTTAAAAAGAATATATATCACTGCGGTCGCTTACTGCGTCCTGCTTCTCAATCATTATCCGCTGTTCATTGCTGCTGTGTTGACAATTATACTGCTTGCAGGCGTTAAATCTTTCCTCAAATATTTAAAGGAGGGTTTTCTCGTCCTGTTCGTACCGCTGACTGCCTGCCTTATGTACCTGCTGGTATATATAGAAAGCAGGTTTGTAGGTTCGTTTCTTGCAATAATCTTTCTTGTTCTGTTTTTAAAAGTTATTCATCTTACAACATACGTGAAATGGCTGAAAAATATAACCATTGCTGTATTGATTGTCATCATAATCAAATCGTGCCTGTTTGCGCTAAACAATATGAGGGAAATTACGGCCTTGGGAAAGGAACAGCTGCAAATAACCAGCACCTTAAGAGAGCATCAAATCAATAAAGCAGGAAATATAAGATCTTTCAGCAATCTTACCTGGGCAAGACTTTCAAAGACACAGATTGTCGCCGAGATCTTCGACGCAGATAAATTCTGGGCCAAGACTGAAGAGTCAAAGACATTAGTGTACAGTAAATTCAAACAATGCGGCGCGGAAGCTATCATCGCGAAAGATCCTCCGGAATTCTGCGAGAAAACAGGGTGGCAAAGAATCGATAATACCGACCATTACATTTATTTTTTGGCAAACTAATGATTACAAAAAAACTTAAAATAATTTTTTGGCTATTTGCGATCATAGCGGGAGCGCTTCAGGTCTGGGCGTTCAAGCATACAATGAACCATGATGCGATCAATTACTTAGATATTGCTGATTTCTGCTCAAAAGGGAATCTCGGCGTTTTAATCAACAGCTTTTTGAGCCCTCTCTACGCCGCGCTGGTCGCGCTTTTTCTGTATATATTCAGGCCTGACTACTATTGGGAGTTCCCCGTGGTACATCTGGCGGATTTTGTTATTTACATCCTGACACTCTGCTGTTTCGAGTTTTTTCTCAGGCAGCTTATTAAATTTTACAAACAAAACCTGTCTAAACGTCCAGGCCTTGAAATGTCGCAGACAACAGAGACAGCTTTTATATCGATAGGATATATTTTATTTATTTGGTCATCGCTGAAACTGATAACAGTTCATATTGGCGGTCCCGACATGCTCGTTGCAGCTTTTATGTATCTGATAACTGGAATCGTATTATGGATACTTAACGGGCGCGCAAACAGGATTGCATACGCGCTATTCGGTATTTCACTGGGATTCGGCTATCTGGCAAAAGCGATCATGTTTCCTCTTTCTTTTGTTTTTATCGCGGTAATTTGTCTTTCAAAACAAAGCGCAAGACAAAAACTCTCAGGTTTAGCGGTCTCAATGATTGCCTATGCATTTATTGCAGCGCCATATGTTGTATTGCTTTCAAAGCATGTTGGCCGGCCGACATTTGGAGAGAGCTGGAATCATACTTACGCAGTTTATGTACTGGAGCTCCCATGGTACTGGCATGGAGAACCACAGGGGAGCGGGATCCCTGTCAATCCGATAAAAAAGATCCATAACAATCCGATAGTTCTGGATTACAGCCTGCGCCCTGTCGGTACATCCGCAAGGTCATATGAACCTTCATTCTGGTCAGAAGGGCAGATCATAAAATTCGACCTCAAAAAGCAGATCAAAAGGTGGGGAGGAAGCGCTTTATTTCTCTATAATATAATTTTCAACCACTACATCGTCATTATACTGGCAGCAATCACCGCATTTTTAATATTTAAAAACTACAAGGTCTATTTATTACAGTGGGTCTTGTTCATAACTCCGGTTGCGGGATTTATTCTTTACGCGTCCTGCAATGTGTCAGAAAGATTCTTCGGTTCATTTTTCACGATTGTATGGCTTGTTTTACTGTCACCTTTTTTATTCATTCCGGATGAGAAGGAAAAACTTGTATCCAAATGTCTGCTTTACTCTATCGCAATCATTATGTGCATTAAAATCACTTTTTTAGTCCTGAACAACCTGAGAGAAGGACCGGCAGGAGGGGCAAAGCAGATTGAGATTGCAAAAGGACTTATGAATGAAGGAGTAAAACCGGGGGATAAAATCGGCGCCATAAAATCAAGCAGCAATCTTGACTGGATACGTATGACGAAAACCACAATGGTCGCTGAGTTGTTTGACGTTAAAACGTTTTGGGGTCTTCCGGATAAAGAAAAGGCGGGCGTTTTAGAATCGTTCATGCGGAGTGGAGTCAAGGCAGTTGTAATTGAAAGTCCCCCTTTTTACGCAATCGGCCGCCAGTGGAAGAGAATTGGAAATACTGATCACTATCTTTTAGTGAATTAACCCGCCACATCAGCCTGATTTTGATTCAACAGTATACAGCCCTAAATCACCGGAATTTACAGCTTTAATATATACGCGACGTTTCGCGATTTCCTCCACAGATTTCACCGATTGATGAGATTGATGGCACAGATATAGAAATCAAGCTATATTTCTTTATCTGAGTAATCTGGCGTTTTCTCCGTGTAATCAGTGATCTACAAGAATTTTACGAAAGATCACATACTTGAAGATTCAAAGTTGAACTTTCGATTTTCAATGATATGATTATGCTGTGATAGAAAGGAAAAAACTGGTACAGGAAGTAGAGGCGGCGCTCCACAGAAGTCCGATAGTTTCTATGTTGGGACCAAGACAATGCGGGAAAACCACCCTTGCACGCCTGATCTGCTCTAAAGTAAAGTCTGAATATTTTGACCTTGAGAATCAGGCTGACAGACAGCGCCTTTCAGCGCCCATGTTAGCGCTGGGAAACCTGGATTGTCTTATAGTGATAGATGAAATCCAACGCGTCCCGCAGCTTTTTGAAGTCCTTCGTGTTCTTGTTGATGATCCAGACTCAAAGGCAAAATTCCTTATCCTTGGAAGCGCTTCACCTGATCTCGTTCGTGGAATATCAGAAAGTTTGGCAGGGAGGGTAGCCTTTATTGACATAAGCGGGTTTTCTCTCTCTGAGGCAGGGTCAGATAATTACAGAAAGCTGTGGTTAAGGGGAGGATTTCCAAGATCATTTCTTGCAAAGTCTGATGAGCAAAGCGCGCGATGGCGCGATGATTTCATAAGGACATTTCTGGAGCGTGATATTCCTCAGCTTGGTATTTCAATACCGAGCGAAACATTGAGAAGATTTTGGGTAATGGTAGCGCATTACCATGGCCAGATCTGGAATGCCGCGCAGTTTGGAAGATCCTTGGGAAGCTCAGAGCCTACTGCAAGAAGATATCTTGATATACTCAGCGGGGCATACGTAGTGCGCGTTCTCCCTCCATGTTTCATTAACATTAAAAAGCGGCAGGTTAAATCTCCAAAAATTTATATACGCGACAGCGGAATACTGCATTCATTGCTGACTGTCAGTTCATTCAGCGATATTTCAAAGCACCCAAAATATGGATCCTCATGGGAGGGTTTTGCGCTAGAGCAAGTACTTCGGATCACCGGGACAAAAGACGCCTACTACTGGGCGACACACTCAGGAGCAGAGCTTGATCTGCTTATACATGCCAAAGGAAAGCGCATAGGATTTGAGTTTAAGTGCGAAGACGCGCCGAAAACTACAAAATCAATGATATCAGCGGTTAAGGACCTGAGTTTGAAAAAACTTTTTGTAATCTATCCCGGTGAAAAATTCTATCATTTAAGCAATAAGATCAGCGTAATCCCGATAAAAGAGATAGAAAACATACGCAAGCCGCAAAACCTGTCGCGATATTATGCTAATTATAAATTGATATAATTACTCATTATTGATTTGATAAATGTAATAATTCGTTTCTCTGTCTGTGATATCCAACTTTTTCCAGCCTGCTTTTTGAACCGCGTCTTTTGTCTGAGCAAATATTGCCTTGATGCCGACAGAGGAAAGTTTATTTTTGAGTACTATCTGGCCGCCATCACTCAGCTTGGAAAACTTATCTCCTTCCCATGGGTGGATCTCAGCCGCAATTTTAACCCCTGAATATCTGGCCCAGTCTGCCCTCCACCATTCCGTGCCTGAGCCCCTTACCACTGCGATTTTATCTCCGGATTGAACCCCTGATTCTTTGAGAAGCTGACCTATTTCCCACTGGATATGTCTGTGATCTTTGAACAACAGATTAAAAGCAACTTTTAAAGAAATTATGCACAAAAAGACAGCTGCTACAGCTGAAGCGCCGCCCAGCAGCACCTTTGGATCAGGGATTCTGACTGAAACAAAAAGCGACAAAAATAACGCCGGAATTATCGGAATAATATATCTGGGCTCAAACGCGACCAATAAATTTATCAGGAAAAAAGCAAGTATTGGTATTAATATTATTTTGATACTCATTATATCCGCAAAGTTGCCCCATCCTCTCCCATTTGATGAATAAACGACTATCAGAAGGATTAAAAGTCCGACTAACGGACCGGCAAAGAATAGGCTGAAACAATCCAGCAGTCTGCCAAGAAAAACCCTGGCAAATATTGCCGGATCATATCTTGGTTTTAATCCCTCTTCCCAATAGGCAGGATTAAAAATCAGCGGATAGGTCGCATCCACAGGCTCGCTGAATTCATAGACTGCGGGTTCATCATGAATTTTTCTCGGCGGGTGCGGCATCTTATTTGAAATCTCATCAGGGTGGAAATATGGAAGAACACTTTCTACCTTCCAGCAATATGCGATAGGCCCTGTATCAGCGAGAGTAAAGTGTCCTTTTTTAACTGAAATTGATATCACATACACGCTGCACACGACAAGAAACACAAGCAGCCCGAACAAAATTTTGGGTATAGATTGAATTTTATTTTTAAATGCCACGAAAGCGGTAAGCAGGAATATAATTCCCACAGGAAGCATTATCTGCTTTGCAAGATAGCCGACTCCAAGCAAGACCCCCAACAGCGCGAAAGTTGACATGCCGGTTGAGCCCATGGATATCTTCAATATCATAGCAAGCGATAAGCACATTATCCCTGTCAGCAACAGATCGACATTTGTACTTGCCATTGAATATAATGCCAGAGCGGAGTAGAGAAACAGGGAATATCCGATCACTATTATGCTCAATTCTGACAAGACGCTCTGGTCACCTGTTACTTGTTTTCTATATCTTATCAGCATCCGGAGGAAATAATCAAGACAGAAGATCGCAAATAAATAGACCAGAAAATTAGTAAAATAAATAAGAGGAAATTCCCAATAGGGTGTAGGATTGAAAATCAAAAGCCCTGCAGCTAGTAGAAGTGGATACAAAAATTGCCAGTGGGTGCTGACTCCCTTGTTCCAGTCTCCCTGCGCATGCGCCTCTGCCATCTCAATATATGCAATTCCGTCTGCGTTCAAATCAAACCTTGAACCGTAAACATCAAGACAGCCCAACACTACAGCAATAATAATACAAATTGCCCTAATTTTTCCGGGAGCAAACATTGTTATAACATAACACAAAAATTACAAAACTCCACATCTCAACTAACCAGTCTAAACTATCTTAACAGCCTAATGAGTCTAAACAGTCGGGATTGGCAATTAATTGGATATCAGTATGCAGACTGTACAGACTGTTAGAAATTTATTATTTGTAACCCGTCTTTTAGTAGGTAACTTATTTGGTTTGGTATGTCAAAGGTAGGTTGTCCAATCTGTATGGCATCTGACAGCAATATTACTGTTGTAGAGCGAAATCTCTACAGGTGCTCCGCATGCACCCATATGTTTACAATTTTTGCAGGCGGCAAGCATGAAAATCTCGAAATGTATGACATGCATGCGCACTGGTGGGGTAATCCGAACGTAAATCTGTTTCAGTTCATAAAAACTATAGTCTTGAAAAACTCAGAATTAGAGGGTTTAAAACTTCTTGATGTCGGCTGCGGGAATGGGAACTTCCTTGATTTTCTCGGAAAATCCAGCTGTAAATTTACTCTCACCGGCATCGACAGACTCGTAATACCTATCAACAGAACATTCGGTAAAAATACAATAAAATTTGTTAATGATGATTTCATGTCCATGGACTTCGTCTCGGACAAATTCGATGTTATCGTGAGTCTGGCAGTAATAGAACATGTAGATGATGCGCATGCATTTATAAAAAAGATTAGAGATGCCCTTACAAAAGATGGTTTGGCAATCATCTCAACTATAAATAATGAGAGCCTGATATATAAGCTGGCAAGGCTGGCAAGATTTTGTGGCGTTTACGGACCGTTGGAAAGATTATATTTTCATCATCATTATCATCATTTTACCAACAATTCGTTCAAGCTTCTCATGGAAAAAAACGGTTTCAAATTAGTAAAGCTGAAAAATCACAACTATCCTTTTTCCGCAACTGATATTCCATTTTCCAATCCGATTCTCGCGGGAATATACAGGCTCTGTCTTGGCGCTGTCTTTTTGATCTCATCGGTAGTGGGAAATGAGATTCATCAAACTATTGTCTGCAAAAAACAATAACCGGGTATTCAAAATGCAGTATACAGAATACTGTCTATTAAAGAGTCTCTGAAACTCAGGGAACAAGTATTCCAAAAGATGCTGATATCCACTGAATCATTAGTTTTAAATGGAGCCTTTTAGAATCTTGCGGAGATTCTTTTTTAAATCCGGCAGATCATTGGCGATAATACTCCATACTGTTTCCAGATGAAGATCAAAATATTCATGAGCAATGATATTTCTCAATGATGCAATATCAGCCCACGGAATTATCTTGTGTTTCTGCTGAACCTGAGCAGGAATGCGTTTTGACGCCTCACCTATTATCTCCAAATTCCTGGCTACCGCATCGATTGTCTTTTTGTCATTTTTAAACTGTTCATATTTGATTCTGTGGATATACAACTCGATATTTTCAGCTGCATCAACCATATCTTTTAAATAGAGTTTCCAATCTCTTTTAGACATGTACAAGATCCTTTTCTATATATGAAAATCTGTTGGGCTTTATAGAGCCTTTTATGACAAGGTCAACCCGTACTCCCAATATTAACTCCAGAAATCTTTGAAGTTCGAAAAACTTAAGCCCGAGTGGATTGACAAGATCTACCATTATATCAAGATCGCTTTCATTAGTTTGATCTCCCCGCGCATATGAACCAAATATGAATATTTGTCTGACTCCATACCTGTCAAACAGCTCCTTTTTGCTACTTCTGAGCAGCGAAATGCACCTATTTAAGACAATCCGCCCGGTTTTCTTCCGAAAAGGTTTATCAAACCAGGCGCTTTTACAAGAAGGGCAGAGCCTGACCTCAGACCTTCTCGGCACCCATGAATGACCGCATCTTTCGCAGTCCAATCTGGCAACTATAACCTGCATATACTTATCATATTACTTATAAGTAAAGACTTCAAATAGAAGAGTACGACTACAATTGAAAAGCGGAGAAAAAAACTCTGCTCGAAACAGCCCTAAGTCCTGAATCCTAAATTCTGGCTACTTACTACTGTCACTGTAAACTTGCACGGCAGATATGAACTGAGTTATCAGAGCATGTACCATGGGTAGACCATAACGCCACGACGTCTATATGTCTCCTCACCTCCATATACAAGTGTGAGTGAGGATGCTTTATTGCCTTTAAGAGATCTCCAGTAATACAGGTTGTCAAAAAAATCGTCCGCTATGGTCATTGCTGATTTAATTTCCGCTGCGATTGGGTTGCCTCCCATGTCAATAATCAGATCAATCTCATGGCCGGAAACGTCCCGCCAAAAGTAGAGAGGCGCAATTACGCCTCGATTTGAGAAATTTTTGTAAATATCTGCGATTACAAAACCTTCAAAAATAGATCCTCTCATTGAGTGTGTAGTAAGCTCATCAGAGGAACGGATTCCCAGCAGGAAACACAGAAGACCGCTATCCAGAAAATACAGCTTTGGGCTTTTTATGAGGCGTTTCCCGAAATTTCTATAGTAAGGCCTCAGCAAAAATATTATAAAGCTTGCTTCCAGAGAGGATATCCATCTTTTGGCAGTGGTGTGGGTAACTCCGCAGTCAGACGCCAATGATGATAGATTCACAATTTGTCCGTTGCGCCCTGCGCAGAGCCGTACGAAACGGCCAAAGGTTTCTATGTCTCCTATATTTACAAGCGATCTTACATCTCTCTCAATATATGTCTGATAGTAGCTTTCAAGCCACAGATCAGGAGGAATGTTTTTATCATGTATCGGAGGATAAAATCCTTTCAACATAAGATCTGTCAGGGTCTGCTTTTGAGATTTTTTATTGTTTTTGTTGTGTTTTGGCTCTCCTGCCAGTCTCGAAACATCTAACGGTTTTCTTCTTAAAATCTCCGCCAGTGAAAAAGGAAGCAAACGAAGAACAGAACATCTTCCGGCAAGAGACTGGGTAATACTTTGCAGCAGAAGGAAATTATGCGATCCTGTCAAAATAAACTGACCGTTGATTTTGCTTTCGTCTACTATTGTCTGGATATATGAGAAAAGCTCAGGGACCTTCTGGACCTCATCAAAAATAACCTTCCTTTTGAATCTTGAAAGGAACCCCAGCGGGTCGTTCATGGCAAATTCCCGTTGATCAGGATTCTCAAGCGATACATAGTCATAATTATCAAGTTCGCCGCGCACAAGAGTTGTTTTTCCTGATTGCCTGGGGCCGGTTATAGTGATCACAGGAAAGTGAGCGATGGCTCTCTTTAAATGCCCGGCAATCAACCTTGGAATCATAATATACTGTATTGTATAATTGAATATTCAATATTCAATTATACACGCACGCCGGCGCTGCTTAACAGAAGTCCGGCACAACGTATGTACTTCTGCCACAGAAGCACAAAACAACAACACACGAGACTATGAGACTGCCAGACTATATAGACAATTTATCTACTGTAAACTTGCATGGCAGATTCAGCACGCCGTTCCATCGTTCGACAGGGTGCTGATAAGATTCGGTATCGATGATTATTTCAGGTGTGCAGAACCACTCATCAATAAGATCTCCCTCTTCGTACAAACTCAAATGCCAGTTATATCCTCCGGGTTTAAGAGGCATTGTCGGAAATGAATAGGTAAGCGTATGAGCTCCCTCTGATAATTTCAGATCATCTACTGCCCATCCCCACATAATTTTACCTTCATTATCATAGAGTGTTATTCCGTGATGACCTCTCTTGATTTCCTTGTTCACAATAAGTTCAAACCGTATCGTCACCGGACCAAATTTTGTTACGATATTTTTCCCTTCCTGCTCTGAATCCGCTATATCCCAGCGGACAAATCTTGCCATCTTATTTGAGCCTGCAGCAGATTCTTTCTGCCAGCTGTTTGAAGACATCGCTGTCTCATAAGCTGTTGCAACCTCAGCAGTAGATCCGGCCTTTCTTATCTGACCCTCCTCAATCCATATTACCTTAGAACAAAGCCTGCGTATCTGGTTCATCTGATGGCTGACAAATAAAATCGTGCGGCCCGCCTTAGCTACATCGCCCATACGATTCAGGCATTTTTTTTGAAACTTCAAATCTCCCACCGCTAAAACTTCATCAACAAAAAGTATGTCCGGTTCAAAATGCGCGGCAACTGAAAACGCAAGACGCGTGCTCATGCCCGTGCTGAAATATTTTACAGGGGTATCTATGAACTGCTCAACCTCCGCAAAGGCGATTATTTCATCAAACTTTGACTGTATCTCCTTTTTCGCCATGCCGAGAATAGCCCCGTTTAAAAAAATATTCTCGCGTCCTGTAAGCTCAGGATGAAACCCTGTTCCAACCTCGAGAAGAGATCCAACCCTTCCCATAATCTCGGCAGATCCTTCGGTCGGTTTTGTGATACGCGAAAGGATTTTTAAGAAAGTCGTTTTTCCGGCGCCGTTTCTCCCGATAATTCCGATTACCTCCCCTTTATACACATCAAATGTAATATCCTTCAGAGCCCAGATGAAACCTGAATCTTTAGTTTCCTTGTCCGTTGGATTAAAAAGGGATGAAAGTTTATCTCTTAGAGTTTGATATCTTTCCTTCTTGCCTATTTTATATCTCTTGCCCAGATTATTGATTTTGATTACAGTTTCACCCATAACTACACTACATCAGCAACAGTACTTTCGATTTTGTTAAAATAGAACAGTCCGAGAATGAGAGCGACAACAACTGTCAGCGCTGATGCCCATATAAGCTGAGGAGGCTCTCCTGACCCCAGCAGAGCCCATCTGAACCCTTCAATAACACCTGCCATAGGATTTAGACCATAAATCAGTCTCCATTTTTCAGGGACCAGACTTGCAGGATAAACAACAGGAGAAGCGAACATCCAAAACTGTATAAAAAATGGAACTATGTATCTGACATCTCTATACATTGCGTTAAGAGCAGATACCCACACTCCCACCGCAAACGCAGAAGCTATAGCGAACAAAAGAAAGACAGGAATCATTGCAATATAAATTGTTGGAACAATACCATATGCAAGCATCATCAGAATTAACACTGCAAATGCTATCAAGAAATCTATTACTCCTGACAACACTGATGACAACGGAAGCAGTAATCTGGGAAAGTAGATCTTTGTAATCACCCTTTGATTTTCGATCATGACATTCGTTGCATTCGCTATCGCATTAGCAAAATAGAGCCATGGAACAAGAGCTGCATAGTAAAAAATTGGATATGGGATCCCGTCAGATGGAATTTTAGCCAGTTTACCGAAAAAAAGAGTGAACACTATCATTGCCAGAAGCGGTTGAAAGATCGCCCACGATGCTCCGATGACAGTTTGTTTGTATCGAACTTTGATATCACGCCATACAAGAAAATAGAGAAGCTCTTTATATCTCCATAGTTCTCTGAGAGACAATAGATTGAAACCTGAAGGAGGCTCAATCTTAGTTGATAGCTGCATTCCAGTATTAAATACTTAATAATTCTCATCCACAGAGGCACGAAATATCCATAGAAGCACAGAGGAATATAAAAAGTTTTTGTAAGTAACCGTATTATATTTCTCAGTGATTCTGCGGTTTTCTCTGTGATTCAGTGGAGCGTTTAAAAAATTCATCTTGTTTGATAGTTTAGGAATGTTTACCAATAGTTATATAGTTAATCCTCTTCTTAAATTTTGTC
>JACQRL010000366.1 GCA_016206485.1 Planctomycetota bacterium
AAATTTGCCCAGTTGTATTCAAGTTTTCCTATATGATGCCCACAGTTTACGTATGCAGTAAATTTATTCTCCAGAGATGGTTCTTTAACTAATATAACTGACATTTTTATTGTCCCCTAATTAAAATGAGTCTGAAATTCCTCTTCGCTAAAGTCATCGGTATCCTGTTACCATCTAATGAGAATCTTTCTGAACGATAAATATCTTCCGCCTCTTTAATCTTAAAGCCAAGATTGGCAAAGTCTATCTCTATTATTTCATTTATATCCGATTCTGTGGGATTGCTTACCACCAAAAGCATTGTATTATCTTTTCGGTAATAACTAACCCTCGTTTCTTTGTTACCTGGTTTAAAGATGTTATTCTCCCAATAGGGACTGAATTTTGCATCAAAGTAGCCAAAGTCTGATAGTGCCTTCCATACCCTGTTTATCACTGTGTTATCACAATAGGCATTCCAGAGATTTCCATCATGAAGTAATGCTATAGAAACCAATCCCTCGGTTTTATCTCTAAGTAGGCCGGGATTCTCTTCAAAATATTTTGCCGGAGCAGGCGGCGAACCAGTGAACTCCGGAAGGAATATCCTTGCCAAACCGCACGGACCACCTCTGAATTCATATTTCATCATTGTCCAATCCATTATATCATGATAGTCAAGAGATTCTCCCTTCGTTAATCTCTCTCCTAAAATTTCATTATATTGTTCTCCTGTAAGACCTATGTCGGCAAATGAATGAACAGGAGGCAGGGAATATCCTGAATGGACGTAGAAATAGGGAGGCTTTTTACCAAGGATGGTAAGAACTACCCTGCTCCGTTTCAAGAAATCCCTGAGGTCAAAAATTGGAAACGTGCAATAACGGCGCCCGCCTTTCTCATAACCACACCCATGAAGGATATTGTTGCATTGAGGAACTCCCATATTATCTATATATACGAGCGGCGGATTATAATTCTCAAATAAGTATTTCATCTTCCAGACAAAGTAATCCTTAAATCGGCTTTTTATACAGGACCTGAGATTTGGCACTAATCCATACTCAAGTTGATGCCCTATTGCTTTCCATGATTCAATGAAAGGCGGACTTCCCATACTCAAGGCACATCCTTTATAAAAATCGTATGGACCTGGCATAGATACAAGCGGGAAATAATTAGCTACGGTGTATGGGGCTACAAAAACTCCTGTAGCATTTGAAAGGGCTATGAGTCCTGTTGAACCTGAAGGATTAAATGCTGAATATCCATTTCCATAGAAATCATCAAAACTGGCGTTTAAATTCCCACCTTCATAAACATTTGACCCTGCCCTGTAAATCCTGCTATTGATGGAGGGTCTTACAGGCGTCGCCTGCAGCCCAAATGTGAAACGAATGGATTTAGCGATTTCTACTGGACTGTCAATAAAGACTATCTCTACTATTGCAGAATCTTTATTGTTTACTATACTTTGAACGTTATTATTGTCTTTATTTACCCAGTTCTCATCGCTTTCAGCAAACCAGGAAATTCCTGTATCAGAATCCTTTCCACCACCTACCCAGAGATGAAACCTAAACCAGGATTTCCATACCTCACCTAAAGTATCAGGTAATTCAATACAGTTCCACAGTTCTTTCCATGAGGGTTGTTTAGACTGACGGGCTGAATCCCAGCTACTGGCATATTGTAAGAGATTAGCCATATCCTTTTTTATAGGTATTATTAGTTTCAACCGTTCTATCTTTGCCGTCTTTCCCAATGGAACCAAATCTAAATCTATTTTCATCATTCCATCAAATTCTATCAGAGCCTGACTTTCTATTCTCAACCCTGATAGTTCTTCAATATTCTTGAACACTACCTCGGATTTTCTCTGACTTATGATTTTTGAAGGGCTCTTTAACAAGTTAACTTTATTTCCGTTTACTATACATTCTAATGTTACAGGGGATGCTAAAATATTTTTGCCAGCCACGTCAATCTTCTCGGGCAGACATAGCCCGCCTAAATAATAGTCTCTTCCCAATACTCCCACTTTATTCCCTGAAATGGCAACAGGATGCCATGGTAAAGGCACTATGTCTTCCTTACCCAGGTTCTTTACCGTCTCCCAGTCTAAATCAGTAATCTTAGAAAATGAGGTGGTAACCTCTCTTATCTTTTCGCCTTTTTGAGATTCAATCTCTATATTTAAATC
>JACQRL010000367.1 GCA_016206485.1 Planctomycetota bacterium
GCTCAATGCGAAGCAATATCACACGAAATACCAGAAGATGATCCGTGAGTTAGTAGATAGATATGCCACGCAGTACTCGTGAGAAGGTATTCTTGTCATATTTCTTATAATATGGGGGAAGGTATGAATAAAATCAGATATTCCCGTTCAAAAAGCCATAAGTAAAGATATGCTCGTGGCTTTTTTTGTTTTTGGGAAGGAGTAGGAGAATGTCTTACTATGAATATAAGGCTACTGATTCTTTAGGTAACAAGTTTCAGGATGTAGTTGAGGCAGGTGAACCACAGGAAGCATTAAAAACCCTGCGTAACAAAGGTTTGCAGGTAAACTCTATGCGTCTCCTTAAAGAAAAAGGTTTTAGCCTTTTAGGTTGGCGTAAGAAAATAACTGCAGATGACTTAATGTTATTTAACAGGCATCTCTCATCCATTGTCAATACGAACCTCCCTATTGTCCCGGGCTTAAAGGTCCTTTCAAAAGACATAAAGAAGGACAGTCTTAAATTAGTGATTGAAAAGATTCGGCAGGATATAGAGCGAGGGTGTTCACTTAAAGAGGCGTTTTCTAAACATCCTCAGGTCTTCTCGGAATTTTATGTAAACATGATTGAGGCAGGGGAAAAGAGCGGGAATCTTTCTGGTATTCTCCAGACATTGTCAAGTTATTCACAGGCAATGGCGGGTCTAAAGAAAAAATTTGAGGAGGCATTAATTTATCCCATTTTTGTCACTCTCTTTGCAGTTATTATTGTCCTTCTTGTCATGGTAAGAGTAGTCCCGGGTGTTGGTTCCATATTTAAAGAAATGGGAGTAAAGCCACCTTACTTGACATCCGTTCTTATAAATTTCAGTGAGAATCTGAAGGTGAACCTGACTTTACTCATTGGCATCATACTGGGGTTGGTAATACTTGGCAAGATAATAGTTTCCGGCATGAGAAAGTCAGAAAAAGGTAAACTATTTTTGGACAGTCTTCTTTTAAAATTACCTCTCTTTGGTGCGCTCTTTCGTAATGTGGCACTTGCCCAATTCTGCAGGGGTTTCGGAACGTTGCTCAATGGAGGTGTTCCTATATTGCAGACACTGGATTTACTAAAAGGTGCTTCTACAAATCAGGTCATAGCCAGGGCAGTCCATGAGATGAAGAGACATATAAGAGAAGGAGGGGCTATTTCAGAAATTCTTCGTACAAATACTATATTCCCAGAAACCCTTATATGGATAACAACAGTGGGCGAAAAAAGGGGTAACTTAGATGAGACATTTTTAGATTTGGCAGAATATTATGACAGCGAGGTTGACAAGGCTGTAGGACTTATAAATCGGTTCATAGAGCCAGTGATTATTATTATCTTAGGCGTTATAGTTGGTTGTGTGTTGTCGTTAGTATTTGTACCAATTTATCAAGTTATAACACAATTAGGAGTACCCGGATATATCGGGAGGTAAAAGATGTTAAGCCTTCATAGTTTCAGCAGTATTACAGGACTGTTAGCCATATTTCTGGCTCTCAAGGTCTTATTTGAGATGGCGTTCGGGGTAAGAAAAAAGAAATGTTACGAAGACTATCTTGGTATTTTTACCAGGCAAATCTTTGCTATGGTTAAGGCGAATTTGCCACTGGGTCCGGGCGTGAAGACACTTTCTTATCCGGGGATGAAGAAATGTGTGAAAAGAATCCACAGTGAAATAGAGAAGGACTTAGAAGATGGTATACATCTTTCACAGGCATTGGCAAGACATCCAAAGGTATTTCCAGGGTGGTATATAAGCATGGTCGTGGCAGGCGAAGAAAGCGGTAACATGGAGGCGACTTTTGAGCAGATTCTCAAACATCATGAATCCATGACAACTTTTGGAAGAAATATAGCATGGCCAGTCGGATATTTTGCAATGCTTATCCTGTATATAACATCAATAAGTCTTTCCCTTAATAAAGTTATTATGCCCGCATTTTATAAAATTATCAGGGAGATAGAAAAGTCTTTAGATTTATCAATCACATATCACCGTTATCA